>CAZONS010000356.1:0-3672 GCA_964581195.1 uncultured Thiobacillus sp.
GAATTCGCCCGGCAAGCCCGGGAGTGGCTGGACGGGGGGATGCGGTGCGAGTGAGCACGCCTGCTTGATGGCGCGCCACCCCAGTAGCGCCGGCTTCCAGCCGGCCGATGTCAGGACGCCGGCATGGATGCCGGCGCCGCGGGGCGTCCCGCCTGTTTCAGACCCCGTTGCCGATGCCTGAACTCACCTACCTCGCCGCCTTCCTCACCGGCCTCCTCGGCGGCGCCCACTGTGTCGGCATGTGCGGTGGCATCGTCGCGGCAATGTCCCTGCAGGCGGGCGGGCGGCAGCCATTCGTGTTCCATGTCGCCTACAGCGTCGGACGCATAGCCAGCTATACGGCGGCCGGCGCGCTGGCGGGATTGATCGGTTCCGCCGCGTTTCTTTCCGATACGCTGTATCCGCTGCAGCAGGGGCTCTATGTCCTGGCGCAGGTGGTACTGATCCTGCTCGGTCTCTATCTCGCCGGGCTGAACCAGAGTGTGTTGCTGCTGGAGCGGATGGGCGGGGTGATCTGGCGGCGGGTGCAGCCACTGCTGTCACGGGTGATGCCCATCCGCACCCTGCCCCGGGCCCTGGCGGCCGGCGCCTTGTGGGGCTGGCTGCCGTGCGGGCTGGTCTACAGTGTGCTGGTTTCGGCGCTGGCGGCGGGCGGGGCCGTGCGGGGTGCCGGTTTGCTGTTGCTGTTCGGTCTGGGTACCCTGCCCAATCTCCTGCTCATGGGCTGGGCGGCGAATTCATTACGCGAATGGGTGCGCAAGGTGTGGCTCAAGCGGCTCGCCGGCCTCGGCGTGGCTTCGATGGGCGTCTGGGGGGTGTTTCAGTTGGCAAGGTAGGCCGGAAAAACCGGCGCCTTCATGCCGGCGCCTTCCGACAGGCTCGGCGGAAGGCGCGATGAGGCCGCTTTTCCGCCCTACGGTGTTTTCGCGCTGTAGAAATCGCGCGCGAACTCGCTCTTCATGGTCTTGCCCATGACATTGGCGTTGACCAGAAAGCGCAGGGTATCCGGGGTGCTGACCTGGAACTCGCCGAGGTAATAGACCGACCCCTTATCCTGGACTTCGCGGATGGGAATGTTGGACAGGTTGTTCTTGAGATTGATTGCGCCCGCATAGACCTGGCCGGCCAGGGTTTCGTTCTTGCCGGATCTGGATTTCTTCACCAGGGTGACGGTGAGCAGGCCGCGGCTGGGGCTGCGCTCGATGTTGTAGGATTTCGCGGCTTCGGCGGTGAGCTCCATCGTGGGCACCGCGACGCTGTACAGCTCGATATCGCGGGTCGAGTAGCGGTCGTTGGCCTGGGCCATCGCGGCCACCGACGCCACGGCAATCATCAGCACGGGGCGGATGTTCATGGAAGTCTCCTCGATGCGTTGGTTCTGGGTGGGATCCTGAGGCTACGTATAGCATCCGCGCCTGGATCGGGACAGGTGGTACGGTGTTCGTGCCCAACGGGAGGCATGATATTTCAGGATAAACTTCCCGGCCTGTTTAATTGCCTCGAGCCGACATGACCCAGATGACCCCACAGGAAATCGTCCACGAACTCGACAAGCACATCGTCGGCCAGAACGCGGCCAAGCGTGCTTGCGCCATTGCCCTGCGCAATCGCTGGCGGCGGATGCAGGTCGAGGGGGCGCTGCGGCAGGAAATCACCCCCAAGAACATCCTCATGATCGGCCCCACCGGCGTCGGCAAGACCGAGATCGCGCGGCGCCTGGCGCGCCTGTCTGGGGCGCCGTTCATCAAGGTGGAGGCGACCAAGTTCACCGAGGTCGGCTATGTCGGCAAGGATGTCGACAGCATCATCCGCGATCTCGCGGAAATCGCCCTCAAGCAGGCGCGGGAGGAGGCCACCCGCAAGGTGGCGATGCGCGCCGAGGAAGCGGCCGAGGAACGCGTGCTCGACGCACTGCTGCCCGGCGCCCGTGATGCCTGGGAGGCGGGCGCCACGAAGGACGAATCGGCCACCCGCCAGAAATTCCGCAAGATGCTGCGCGAGGGCCAGTTGAACGACAAGGAAATCGAGCTCGACCTGGCCGCCTCGTCCGCGAGCATGGAAATCTTCGCGCCGCCGGGCATGGAGGAACTCACCAACCAGCTCCAGGGCATGTTCCAGAATCTGGGCAGTCGGCGAACCCAGAAAAAGAAACTGAAAATTGTCGAGGCGATGAAGCTGCTCACCGACGAGGAAGCCGGCAAGCTGGTCAACGAAGAGGAGCTGAAGCTTGCAGCGCTGCATAACGTCGAGTCCAACGGCATCGTCTTCCTCGATGAAGTGGACAAGATCGCCGGGCGCGAATCGCAGGGCGCCGACGTCTCCCGTCAGGGTGTGCAGCGTGACCTGCTGCCGCTGGTGGAAGGCGCTACCGTCTCGACCAAGCTGGGCATGATCAAGACCGACCACATCCTGTTCATCGCCAGCGGCGCCTTCCACCTGGCCAAGCCTTCCGACCTCATTCCGGAACTGCAGGGCCGCTTCCCGATCCGGGTGGAGTTGACCAGCCTTACCGTCGCCGACTTCGAGCGCATCCTCACCAGTACCGACGCCTGCCTGACCCGGCAATACCAGGCCCTGATGGAGACCGAGGGCGTGAAACTGGAATTCACCCCGGCATCCATCCGCCGTCTCGCCGAAATCGCCTGGAGCGTCAACGAGCGCACCGAGAACATCGGCGCCCGCCGCCTCTACACCGTGATGGAACGCCTCCTCGACGATCTGTCCTTCGATGCCGACCGGCGTGGTGGCGAGGTGCTGAACATCGACGACAGCTATGTCGATGCCCGCCTCAAGGAACTGGCCGCGAGCGAGGATCTCGCGCGCTATGTCCTGTAGACGGCGCGTTGACGGGTCAGGCGCTCTCGCGTGACCAGCCTGCCCACCCATCTGGCGTTCACGCTACCGGACTGGGTGGCGCGCCATGTCGCCGCCTGGCCGGAGGCGAGCGATGATGCCTCACGGATGCGGCTGGTGCTGGGGCTGGCGCGGGAAAGCGTGGCGCGGGATGCCGGCGGCCCCTTCGCCGCCGCGGTGTTCGCCGAGGACCGGGCGGTGGCGGTGGGCATCAATCGCGTCCTGCCGGAAGAGAACTCCCTGCTCCATGCCGAAGTCGTGGCCATCATGCTGGCCGAGCAGCATTACGCCAGCCATGACCTGGGCGGACCCGATCTGCCCGCGCTGACCCTGGTCAGTTCCTGCGAGCCCTGCGCCATGTGCCTGGGCGCCGTGCTCTGGAGCGGCCTGCGGCGGGTGGTGAGCGGGGCCTTGCGGGAAGACGCCGAACGGGCCGGTTTCGACGAGGGGCCGGTGTTTCCCGCCTCGCATCAGTATCTGGAAGCGCGCGGCATCGAGCTGGTCCATGGTGTGCTGCGCGAGGAAGCGCGCCGACTCTTCACCTTGTATCGGCAACGCGGCGGCCGCCTGTATTGACCGCTGTTACACGGGTTTACACGCGCGTGCTTGGCCGATGCCATGCCTCTGCTAGGTTTTGGGTAGAGGCAACAGCAAAGGAGGTGCCCAAGATGACACGCGGAAAATGGATGGTCTACGTCATGATCATGATGATGAGCGGTGGCGCGCTGGCCGGTGGCGGCAAGGTGCGCGGCGACAAGGGTGAGGGTGATGTCGTGCAGAATCAGGTTCGCATGGCCGAGCCCGAATCGCCCTTCGTCG
>CAZONS010000357.1:0-3665 GCA_964581195.1 uncultured Thiobacillus sp.
CCCCCTTCAGCCGCCACACCGGCAACAGCCCGAGCTCCCGATGGGCATCCTCGCGCGACAGCATCACAGGATCATCCGCATGACCAGCGCGTCCTCGCGCCCCTGATCGGCCGGGTAGTAGTCGCGGCGCAGGGCGATGCTCTCGAAACCGAGGCGCTGATAGAGGTTCACGGCCGGGGTATTGGACGGGCGCACTTCCAGATACAGCGCCTCGGTGCTGTGCTGGCGGGCGGTGTCGATCAGATGTTCCACCAGGCTGCGGCCGAAGCCGCGCCCCTGCCAGGCGGGCGCGACGCAGCAGTTGAGGATGTGCCCCTCCCCCACCGCCATCATCATCACCCAGTAGCCCGCCAGCTGACCCTCGATTTCCCCGACCCAGCAGGAATAGCCCGACTCCAGACAGTCGCGGAAATTACCCAGGGTCCAGGGATAGGGATAGGCGGCGCGCTCGATCCGGATCAGGGCGTCGAGATCCTCCGCGCGCATCGGCCGGAAGGCCATGTCCAAGGGCTTCAACAGGGCGTTCATCGCTCGCACACCTTGAGCGCCACCTTGTTGCGCACGTAGACGGGCTCCGCCGTCTCGGGAGGGCCGAACTCGCCAGCCAGGAAACGCGGCGCCGCCAGACGGACGATGGCGCGAGCGTGGGGAATGGCATCGGGGAGGGTCTGGACGAGGCGGTCGCGCAGGCGCTCGCCGAGGGCGGGATAGGCCGCGAAACCGGAGCCGGCGCCGACACAGCCGGCGCTTTCCGGCAGCGGCGCGGCCTCGGGTGGACAGACCCGCGGCCCGGCTAGCAGCCGCCAGCCATCGCCCTGGCGGCGATAGAGGCCGGCGTAGACCTCGTTCATGCGCGCATCGAGACAGGCCAGCACTTCATCGGCGCCCTCCCCGGCTTCTTCCGCCAGCGCCTCCAGCGTGGAGACCCCCAGCACCGGCAGACCTGCGCCCAGCGCCAGGCCCTGCGCCACACCACAGGCGATGCGCAGGCCGGTGAAGGACCCCGGCCCGTGGCCGAAGGCAAGGCCATCGAGTTGCCGATAGCTCATGCCGGCCTCGGCCAGCAGTTCGCCCAGCATCGGCGCGAGCAGGCTGGAATGCGTCTGGCCGGCATGCACGGCGCGAAAATGGACCGCGTCGTCGATCAGCAGCGCGGCCGAGCACCACTCGCTGGCGGTGTCGAAGGCGAGGAGTTTCAAAGCAGATGCGAGGCCAGACCGTCGGCCAGCTTGGGCTCGAACCAGGGAAGTCGCTCAATCATCATTTGCTTTCATCAACCCAGTGCATGCCACCATGTTCCATATTGCTCGAGAACGGATGCATCGATTCCGATCCATCCGTCCCGATAGCCGTCGTGTCCGTTCCGCCCACCCGACGAGAAGCAGGACGTTCCAATGCCAACGTCGCTCAGCGGGAGAAGAACTTCATCCGGGCGGATGGTAAAGCAAGTTCAGGCGGCCTTCCAATTCGGGCCGCCGAGGCACGCCCGAGCGCATGGAATCGGCCACGTCGGTGTCGCTGCTCGCAAGCGACGATGAGGCCCCGGCACGCGGGACTCGCGGCGTGCTACGGCGCGTCCGACATTTCCAGCTCGGCCTGGATGGCCGCCAGCCCTACCTGGGCGCAGGCGCCGTCGATGCTGTCCCGCTCCGATTTTCCGGGGGGTGCCCCGGAGACGCCGATGCCGCCGATGATCTGACCGTGCGCCTCCACCAGAAGGCCGCCGCCCACCAGCAGGGCGCCGGGGTTGTGCTGCACCTGGTTGGGAATGCGGCCCTCCTGGAGCATGCCGGCCAACTCGGACGTGGACTGGCGGAAGCTGTTCGCGGTCCAGGCCTTGCGGATGGCCGTCTCCACCGTGTGCGGGCCGGCCAGGCGGTCCCGCAGCAGGGCCTGGACGTTGCCGCCCCGGTCCACCACGGCCACCGCCACCGAATAGCCCCGGGCGCGGCAATCCTTCAGGGCCCCCCAGGCGGCCTGACCGGCCGCTTCCACGCTAAGGGTCTGGAAGGTGTACAGGGGCGCATCGGCAATGGCCGGCACAGGGGCAACACAACTGCCCAGGACCAGGCAGGCGGGAAGCAGAAAACGGGGCATGGACGTCTCCTCCGGTGATGTGGAGGATGCAGGCTAGGCGATGACGGGCAGCCGCTTCTGTAGCAAAAGGCACACTCGTCGGGTCCTGAGAGCCTGGGGACCCTCAGAAACCGTACTCCCGCTCCACCCGGCATATCCGCACCCGGAAAGCGGCATACCACTCCCCCGCCCGGACCTGGGCCAGACGGTGCTCGGCGTTTTCCTTCCAGGCCCGGATAGCCTCCGGGCTTTCCCAATAGGACACGGTGATGCCCAGGCCGTCGCGCACCGACTCGACCCCCAGGAAACCGGGCTGCGTCCTGGCCAGCTCCAGCATGCGTCGCGCCGTTTCGGCATAGCCCTGGTCTTCCGCCGTACGCAGGGAGGTGAAGATGACGGCGTAATAGGGCGGCTCGGGTGTGGCGGCAGGGGTGGCGTGGGAGGACATGAACAACTCCTTTCAGGCAGTGGACGACTGAGGCCGAATGGAAGCATGGCGACAAGGGCCGCTCCGTGACAAAAGCTACCTCCATTCCATGGTGCCTGGGTGAGGCGATCCATGAAGCCGGCGGCCCATGAATGAGGACAGCCTCGCTCACGTCGGGGGCTTGAACGCCAGATAGATGCCCAACGCCACCAGCAATCCACCCGCCAGCCGGTTCATGGTCCGGGGGGTGCCGGCCGCAAACAGGCCACCCACCCGGCTGGCCGTCCAGGCATAGGCCAGCTTGACCCCCCCCACGGCCAGCACGCTGGCTCCCGCCACCAGACCGATGTCCGTGGGAGACAGCGTCGCCAGGTCCACAAAGGCGGGCAGGAAGCCCAGGTAGAACAGGATCGCCTTCTGGTCACCCAGGGTGATGACCAGGCCCATCAGAAAACTAGCCCAGGCCGAGGCGGAGGGAGGTTCCTCATTCCGGGCCTGCTCCATCCTGGAACGCCAGAGCGCGATGCCCACCCCGATCAGCCAGGCCGCGCCCAGGTAACGCAGCAGTTGGAAGCCTTCTCCCAGCGCTGTGGCCAGAAATGCCAGGCCGAACAGCGCCAACAGGATGAACAGCAGATCCCCCACGACGATACCCAAGGCCGTCAACGCCCCATGGCCGAAGCCGAAGGCCGCTGCCCGGGCTGACACCGCGATGACGCTCACACTCGGCAGCGCGGCCATGAAGGCCAGGGCAAGGAACAGGGCAGCGGTGGCGGCAACGGTCATGAAAGAACCTGGCGAATAGGGCCCCCCATCTGGATCAGAGGAGCATTCCGATGCCCGCGAGCATGCCATAGGGGCCGCGCGTCTTCATCTCTGCCCCTCCCCGGGATATTTCGGCCGCCATCCTGAATACCCGTGCGACTCACAGCGCACGACCATTTCCGCGCCATCGCCTGAATACCTCCCGCATTTAATTCAGCGCCCGGGCCGCAGCACCAGGGCCAGACCGGCGACGATGGGCACCACCCCCGCCAGGTCCGTGGCGGGCACGGCCTCTCCCAGCAGGGCCATGGCCAGCAGGGTGGCAAACACCGGGTTGAGCAGGTGGAAACCGCCGGCCCGGGCGGCGCCGCCGTGGCGCACCAGCCAGAGCAGCATC
>CAZONS010000358.1:0-3664 GCA_964581195.1 uncultured Thiobacillus sp.
TGTTGCCCCTGAAAAACGCCGTCGAGATGGTCTTGCGCCTGCTCCGCGACAGCGGTCATCAGAGCCGCCATACCGCCAGCCAGGGGCTGTTCCAGCTGATGCTGGGGGGACGCAGCGCGCATCTGCTGCGGCTGGCGCTGGACGAGGACTGCACGCCGGAAGTCAGCGCCAACAAGTACGCCGTCAACATCCGCTTCCTGGTTCCAGACCGGACACAAAAACCGCGGCCCTGTGACCGCGACATCGAATTCGAACTGATCTTCTGCAATCTTTAGGCCCCTCCGATGTAGGCTGAGGTTACCGAAGGGCGGGGGGGGTGATCGGAGCGGCAGCGAACCCCGGGGCATGAGTTTGCCGCGTTGCCTGCCGGGGTTCGCTGCCGCGCACCCCAGCCTACCTCTCTATCGCTCACCCCAGACTACGGGTGTCCCGTTCCACCAGGTCACTCACCCGCTCCAGCACATCCGGTGCCCGGCCATCCAGCGTGATCGCCCCGTCCCAGCCGCGCAACCAGGTGATCTGCCGCTTGGCGAGCTGGCGGGTGGCGGCGGCACCGCTGGCGTAGAGCGCATCCGCGTCGATCTCCCCTTCCAGATGGCGCCAGGCCTGGCGGTAACCGACACAGCGCATCGAGGGCATGTCCGGGTTCAGTGGCCAGCGCGCGCGCAAACCGCGCAACTCGTCGACCAGGCCGGCGTCGAGCATGGCCTGGAAGCGGCGGTTGATGCGTTCATGCAGCCAGGCGCGGTCATCCTGCATCAAGGCGATCTCGACCAGCCGGCAGGGCAGGTCGTCGGCCTTTTCCTGACGCGCCAGCAGCGTGGAAAGGGGTTCATCGCCAGCGCGGCAGACTTCCAGGGCGCGCTGGATGCGTTGGGCATCGTTGGGCGCCAGCCGGGCGGCCGTTTCCGGGTCGAGGCGGGCGAGTTCGGCATGCAGCGCCGGCCAGCCTTCCCGCTTCGCGCGCGCTTCCAGTTCCGCGCGCAGTTCGGGCGCGGCCACCGGCAGCTCCGCCAGTCCTTCCTTCAAGGCCTTGAAATACAGCATGGTGCCGCCCACCAGCAGCGGGATGCGGCCGCGCGCGACGATGTCCCGCGACAGGCGCAGCGCATCGGCGCGAAAACGGGCGGCGGAATAGCTTTCCGTCGGATCGATGACGTCGATCAGGTGGTGCGGTGCCCGCGCCAGGGTCGCGGCGTCCGGCTTGGCGGTGCCGATGTCCATGCCGCGGTAGACCAGGGCCGAATCGACGCTGATGATCTCGACCGGAAAACGCTCCGCCAACACCACCGCAAGGTCGGTCTTGCCGCTGGCGGTGGGGCCCATCAGGCAGAAAGCCGGGGGCAAGGGGCAAGGGGCAAGGCTCATGGCGGGATTCCCTGCCCCTTGCACCTTGTTCCTTGCATCAGGCGTAGGCCTTCTGTTCGCTGCGCTTGCCCGGCTTCTTCTTCATGATCACCACGCCCTTGACCACCGAGAGCCCCTCCACCGGGATGTTGGGGTAGAGCGGATTCACCGGTTTCAGCATCCAGCCTTCCTGATGCTGGACGAGCTGGCGGAAGATGTATTCGTCGTTGACGAAGGCCACCACGTAGGAGCCGTCCTTGGCTAGGCCTTCCGGTTCCACCACGATGATCTCGCCCTCCATGAACTCCGGCTGCATGGAGTCGCCCAGCACCATCAGGGCATAGGGCTCGCCGCTGGCGCAGGCGGAGGTTTCCAGTTCTTCCGGGGTCCCCGGCGCTTCGGCGGCCGGGACGACCGGAATGGGGAAGGGTTTGCTCATGGCTATTGTCCTCGCATGAAAAGCTTGTCCAGGTCGGACAAAGTAAGTTGGAACCAGGTGGGGCGGCCGTGGTTGCATTGGTCGGCGCGCAGTGTGCCTTCCATGTCGCGCAATACGGCGTTCATTTCCGGCAGGCTGAGTTTGCGGTTCGCGCGCACCGCGCCATGACAGGCCAGGGTGGCGAGAAGTTCATTGCGGCGCGCGTTCATGGCGCCGGAAAGCCCGAATTCCTGGATGTCCTTCAGCAACTCGCGCGCCAGCCGCTCGCCATCGGCATCCTTGAGCATGGCCGGCACGGCGCGCAGCGCCAGGTGGGTGGGCGAGACCGGGGCGAGCTCGAAACCCATTTCCAGCAGCGCCGGCCCGGCTTCCTCGGCGGTCGCCATTTCCAGGCCGGTGGCGGCGAACACCACCGGGATCAGCAGCGGCTGGCTGGCGACGGCATGGTCGTCGAAGGCGGTCTTGATCCGCTCATAGAGGATGCGCTCATGCGCGGCGTGCATGTCCACCACGATCAGGCCATGCGCGTTCTCGGCCAGGATGTAGATGCCGGAGAGCTGCGCCAGCGCGTAGCCCAGGGGCGGCATTTGCGCGATTTCGGCAGGCGATGCGCGCCCCTCGGGCGGAATGGACATGGCCTCGGCCACCATCCGGTAGTAGGGCGCGGGTTCCTGGACGCGCGGCGTCGGCGCCGACCAGTCCCGTGGCGCGCCGCCCCCCTGGCGAGAGCGGTCCGGCGTGGCGGGAAAGGCACTGCCCAGCGCCAGCGTTTGCGCGAACGCCGGCGCCTCCCCCCCTCCCCGGTTCTCCGCCATCGGGGACGATGCCGAAACGCCTTTTTCAAGACCGCCGCCCAGCGCCCGTTCCAGCACATGCAGCACGAACTGGTGAACGCCGCGCCCGTCACGGAAGCGCACCTCGGTCTTGGCCGGGTGCACGTTCACATCCACCCCTTCCGGCGGCAATTCCAGGAACAGCACATAGGCCGGGTGGCGTTCATGGTGCAGCACGTCGCGATAGGCCTCGCGCACCGCGTGCGAGAGCAGCTTGTCGCGCACGAAACGGCCGTTGACGAACAGATACTGGGCATCGCGGCCGGCGCGGGAATAGGCGGGCAGACCGGCGAGGCCATACAGGCGCAACGGCCCGACGGTCTCATCCAGGGTCCGGGCGGCGGCGGCGAAATCATCGCCGAGGATGTCCAGCGCCCGCGTCTGCCAGTCGGTCACCCCCAGGCGGCGGCTGACGCGGCCATTGTGGGAAAGCGTGAACGCGCACTCCGGATGCGCCAGGGCGACGCGGCGCAGGGCCTCGTCACAGTGGGCGTATTCGGTGGGCGGACTCTTCAGGAATTTCCGGCGGGCCGGGGTATTGAAGAACAGATCACGCACTTCCACCACGGTGCCGCGCGCCAGTGCGGCCGGTTCCGGGGTATGCAGCCTGCCGTCGAGGGCGCCGACCTTCCAGGCGTGCGCCGCCTCGGCGGCGCGGCTGGTCAGGGTCAGGCGCGCCACCGAAGCGATGCTGGCCAGCGCCTCGCCACGGAAACCGAGGCTGGCGACCCGTTCGAGGTCGTCCAGGCTGGCGATCTTGCTGGTGGCGTGCCGCGTCAGCGCCAGCTTGAGGTCGTCCGGCGCGATGCCGACGCCGTCATCGGCCAGGCGGATCAGCTTGACGCCGCCCTCCTCCAGATCCAGGCGGATGTCGCGGCTGCCGGCATCCAGGCTGTTTTCCAGCATCTCCTTGACGGCGGATGCCGGGCGCTCGACCACCTCGCCGGCGGCGATCTGGGAGACGAGGAGGTCGGGAAGGAGATGGATGGCTGTCATGACATTGCAGTGTAGCGCCGACTTCTTGCCGGCATGTGGGCTGAAAGCC
>CAZONS010000359.1:0-3662 GCA_964581195.1 uncultured Thiobacillus sp.
CGCGGCCCGCACGTGCCCTCCACCGGCAAGCTCAAGGTGTTCAAGCTGATGAAGCTGGCCGGCGCCTACTGGCGCGGCAATTCGAAGAACGAGATGCTGCAGCGCATCTATGGCACCGCCTGGGGCAACAAGGACGATCTTGCCGCCTACCTGCATCGACTGGAAGAGGCGGAGAAGCGCGATCACCGCCGCCTCGGCAAGCAACTCGACCTGTTCCATCTCCAGGAAGAGTCGCCTGGCATGGTGTTCTGGCATCCGCACGGCTGGCTGCTGTGGCAGGAGATCGAGCAGTACATGCGCGGCAAGTTCATCGAGTACGGTTACCAGGAAGTGAAGACCCCGACGGTGATGGACAAGTCGCTGTGGGAGAAATCCGGGCACTGGGAGAACTACCGCGAGAACATGTTCACCACCGCTTCGGAAAACCGCGACTACGCGGTGAAGCCGATGAACTGTCCGGGGCATGTGCAGATCTTCAATCACGGACTCCACTCCTATCGCGATCTGCCGCTGCGCCTGGCCGAGTTCGGTTCCTGTCATCGCAATGAACCCTCCGGCGCGCTGCACGGCCTGATGCGGGTGCGCGCCTTCACTCAGGACGATGCCCACATCTTCTGTACCGAAGGTCAGATTCAGGCCGAGGTGTCGGATTTCATCAAGATGCTGCAGGGGGTGTACGCGGATTTCGGCTTCAGCGACGTGCTGGTGAAGCTTTCCACCCGCCCGGAAAAGCGGGTCGGTTCCGACGACTCCTGGGACAAGGCGGAGGCCGGTCTGGCCGCCGCGCTGGAGCAGAACGGCCTGGCCTTCGATCTGCAGCCGGGGGAGGGCGCCTTCTATGGCCCCAAGATCGAGTTCACCCTGAAGGATTCGCTCGGCCGGCTCTGGCAGGTCGGCACCATTCAGCTCGACTTCAACCTGCCGGTCCGTCTCGGCGCCGAGTTCGTCGACGAAGACAACACACGCAAGCCGCCGGTCATGTTGCACCGCGCCATCCTCGGCTCGATGGAACGCTTCATCGGTATTCTCATCGAGCACTACGCCGGTAATTTCCCGGTCTGGCTTTCCCCGGTTCAGGTCGTGGTCATGAATATCACCGACGACCAGGCGGAATATGCGGCCGGAATCGTGCAAGACCTTAAAAAACAAGGCGTCCGCGCGGTTTCCGACTTGAGGAACGAGAAGATCACCTATAAAATCCGCGAACATTCGATGCGGCGCGTACCCTACCAGATCATCGTTGGCGAGAAAGAACGCCAGGAAGGCAAGGTTGCGGTGCGCAAGCGGGGTGGCGAGGATCTGGGTCAGATGGATCTGACCGCGTTCATCGTCAGGCTGCGCGAACGTGACTAGACAACCTGAGGGGCCGATGCAACTGATCGGCTCCTCGTTTTTTTCAAGGGGCTTGAAATAGCACAGGATAAAGAACCCCGGATCAATGGCGAGATTGACGTCTCCCCGGTCCGACTGGTGGGTGTGGAGAGCGAGCAGCTGGGTATCGTCAGTCTGCGCGAGGCATTGGCCAAGGCCGAAGAGGCCGACCTGGATCTGGTGGAGATCGCGCCACAGGCGCAGCCGCCGGTTTGTCGAATCATGGATTACGGCAAATTCAAGTACCAGGAAAGCAAGAAGCAGCACGAGGCCAAGCTCAAGCAAAAGCAGATCCAGATCAAGGAAGTGAAGTTTCGCCCGGCGACGGACGACAACGACTATCAGGTCAAGCTGCGCAACCTGATCCGCTTCCTCGGCGAAGGCGACAAGGCCAAGGTCACGTTGCGTTTCCGCGGTCGTGAAATGGCCCACCAGGAGTTCGGTCTTGATTTGCTCAAGCGCGTGGAAGCCGACCTGGCCGACCATGCCGTGGTCGAGCAGTTTCCCAAGATGGAAGGGCGCCAGATGATCATGGTGCTGGCTCCGAAGAAGAAGTAAGCCGATTCTGTTGTAACGAGACGGGCACGGGCCTCGCAAATCCACCGTGCCGACAAGTGCCGTCAGGCTGTTCAAGCGCTCCCGGTGGGAGCCGCCCGATGGCATCGAAGAAATGGAGCAATCATGCCCAAGATGAAGTCCAAGAGCGGAGCCGCCAAGCGCTTCCGCGTGCGTGGCAGCGGCAGCATCAAGCGCTCTTCCGCCTATATGCGTCACATCCTGACCAAGAAGACCACCAAGCGTAAGCGTCAGCTGCGTGGTATGTCCGACGTCAATGCCTCGGACGTGGGTCACGTTCGTGCCATGTTGCCCTACGCATAAGGAGAGAGAAGCATGCCAAGAGTCAAACGTGGTGTAACCGCGCACGCCAGTCACAAGAAGGTTCTCGACGCCGCCAAGGGTTTCCGCGGCCGCCGCAAGAACGTATTCCGCGTCGCCAACGAAGCGGTCATGAAGGCCGGGCAGTATGCCTACCGCGACCGTCGCCAGAAAAAGCGCCAGTTCCGTGCCCTGTGGGTGGCTCGTATCAACGCCGCCGTGCGCAGTCTCGGAATGGACATGACCTACAGCGTGTTCATGCACGGTCTGAAGAAGGCCGGCATCGAGATCGACCGCAAGGTCCTCTCCGACATGGCCATCTTCGACGAGCCGGCGTTCGCCAAGATCGCCGAGCAGGCCAAGGCTGGTCTGGCGGCGTAAGTCGCCGGGGACAGCCCTGACCCCCTGATAGAGGGGAGGCCTGCAAAGGCCTCCCTTTTTCTTTTTTATCAAATGGTTCGCGCATGAATCTCGATGAAATTCTCAAGGATGCCGAGCGGGAGTTCGCCGCCGTCGACAGCCTGCCCATCCTCGATCAGGTCAAGGCCCGCTATCTGGGCAAGAGCGGCGCCATCACCGCCGAGATGAAGTCGCTGGGCGCGCTACCGGCCGATGAACGCAAGGCCGCCGGCGCCCGCATCAACCAGGTCAAGGATCAGGTCGAGGTCCTGCTGCGCGCGCGCCGCGACGCCATTCAGGCCGCCGAACTGGAACGCCAACTGGCCGCCGAGTCGCTGGACGTGACCCTGCCCGGGCGCGGCGACGCCGTCGCCGGCCTGCATCCGGTCACCCGCACCATGGCGCGGATCGAGGCGCTGTTCACGTCCATCGGTTTCGAGGTGGCCGACGGCCCGGAAATCGAGACCGACTTCTACAATTTCACCGCGCTCAACATTCCGGAAAACCATCCGGCGCGGGCCATGCACGACACCTTCTATCTGGACGGCGGCAATCTGCTGCGTACCCACACCTCGCCGGTACAGGTACGCTACATGCAGAACCAGCAGCCGCCGATCCGCATCATCGCCCCGGGCCGCGTCTATCGCTGCGACTCCGACGTCACCCACACCCCCATGTTCCATCAGGTGGAAGGGTTGTGGGTGGACGAGTCGGTGTCGTTCGCCGACCTCAAGGGCATCCTGGCCGACTTCATGGCGCGCTTCTTCGAGCGCGACAACCTGCCGGTGCGTTTCCGTCCCTCCTTCTTCCCGTTCACCGAGCCGTCGGCGGAGATGGACATCGGCTGCGTCATCTGCGAGGGCGCGGGCTGCCGCGTCTGTTCGCACACCGGCTGGCTGGAAGTGCTCGGTTGCGGCATGGTGCATCCCAACGTATTCGGCCATGTCGGCATCGACGCCGAACGCTACCAGGGTTTCGCCTTCGGCCTGGGCGTCGAGCGCCTGGCCATGCTGC
Source organism: uncultured Thiobacillus sp. (assembly GCA_964581195.1). Taxonomy (GTDB): domain Bacteria; phylum Pseudomonadota; class Gammaproteobacteria; order Burkholderiales; family Thiobacillaceae; genus PFJX01. The sequence continues at coordinate 3,661 of CAZONS010000359.1, forward strand.
GC
>CAZONS010000360.1:0-3638 GCA_964581195.1 uncultured Thiobacillus sp.
GGCGAGGTCGACGCGCCGGTGGCGGATGCCGCCCTGAAGATGCTGGAAGTGGACAGCCTCGGTCTCGACGTGATGGACCGCAAGCTGCTGTCCGCCATGCTGGAAAAGTTTTCCGGCGGCCCGGTCGGCCTGGAAAACCTGGCGGCCGCGATCGGCGAGGCGGCAGACACCATCGAGGATGTGCTGGAACCCTATCTGATCCAGCAGGGCTTTCTCGCCCGCACCCCGCGCGGTCGCGTCGCGCAGCCTCTGGCCTGGCGGCATTTCGGCCTGATCCAGCCCGGGGGCGAGGAGGACCGTCTGTTGTAATCGCCCCTCTCTTTCGGAGTCATCCGCAATGGATATCCTGCTGTTCACGCCGGCCAACGGCGCCCCGCGCAAGCTTGAGCACATCGAATCCCGCCCCGATGAAGGGTTTCTCTGGCTGGATTTCAGCCGCGACCGGGACACGAACTGGCATGAAGCGGTCGCCCGCCTGGGCGGCCAGGTGCATGAAGGCCATGTCCGCGACAGCCTCAACCCCGCCCACCCCTCCTTCTACGACAGCACCAGCGGCTACGACATGGTGATCTTTCGCGGCCTGGCGCCGGAAGTGAAGGACGATCAGTTCAGCACCCACCCCATCGCCTTCTTTCTGTTCGACCATCTGCTGGTGACCGTGCAGCCGGGCGAGAGCCGCTCGGTGCGCGCGGTGAAGGAGCGCATGCTGAGCCAGAGCAGCCGCCTGCCGACCACCCCGGCGGCGCTGATGCACCTGATCCTGAACGCGATGGTGGACCGCTTTCTCGCCCTGCGCGAACCTCTGACCCGACAGATGGAATACTGGACGGAACGCCTGCTCGACCCGCGCCGGCGCAGCGACAAGTGGTACCGGGTGATGAACCATCGCAAACAACTGCGCCGCCTGGAAATCCTCTGCGACGAGCAGGAGGACGCCCTCGTCTCCTGGCGCGACAGCACCCGTCAGGAAATCGGCGAGGGCCTGTTCGTGCGCTACACCGACCTGCTGGAACACATCCGCCGGGTCGGCAAGTTCGCCATCGGCCAGCAGCACGAGGTGGAAGGGCTGATGCAACTGCACTTCTCGGCGGTGGCGCATCGCACCAACGAAATCATGCGACTGCTCACCGTGCTCTCCGCCATCTTCCTGCCGCTGACCCTGATCGCCGGCATCTACGGCATGAATTTCGAACACATGCCGGAACTGCACAGCCGCCACGGCTACTTCTTCACCCTCGCCGGCATGATCCTGCTGGCCGCCGTCCTGCTTGGCTGGTTCCGCTGGAAGAAGTGGTTCTGAGACCGCCCCCGTAGCGCCGGCATCCCGCCGGCATCTTGAACAACACTCAACCGCCACCACTGCGCAGGCTCAGCGCCAGCCAGAACATGCGCCGGGTGATCTCGGCCTTGCGCGCCGAGCTGGTCTTGGCCTGCACGCTCCGCGTCGGCGCGGACTCCCGTGTCTGAACGCCGGCCACCTGGCGGGGTTGTTCCAGTTCCGGCGCCGCCCGCGCCATGCCGATCGACAACAACAGCATCATGCCCATCAATACGGATTTCATGATCGTCTCCGGTTGTATCGCCCCCCACCCGCGCGAGGGACCGTGGCCCAAGACTAGGCGGGGCGGGCGCCGCCGATAAGCGACCGGGTTGCGACCGGGTGGGCCAACCGGGTGGCTTGCGCGCCGAGTGAACGATCGCCTTGCCAGGCCGCGCCGGCCCGGCTACTTTCACGTCCAAGACATTTGCCGCGCCGCCTTGTGGCGGGCCGATCCGCCCGCATATTCCGGCCAACCATCACCTCGAGGTAACCCGCATGACTGTCTGGACCGAATTTCTGGCCGCCCAGGGCGCCACCCTGGAAGGCGACGTCGCCGCGAACTTCGGCGCGCCCGCCGAGGAACTGATCGCCGCCCGCGACGGCGCCGTCCTCGCCGACCTGTCCCACTACGGCCTGATCGCCTTTTCCGGCGAGGAGGCGCAGACCTTCCTGCACGCCCTGATCACCAACGACTTGCGCAATCTCGGCGAGAACGCCGCCGTGTTCGCCGCCCATCTCTCGCCCAAGGGCCGCATGCTGGCCAACTTCCTGGTGATGAAGCGCGGCGGCGACCTGCTGCTGCTGCTGCCGGCGGCGCTGCGCGAAACCATCCAGAAACGTCTGTCCATGTACATCCTGCGCTCCAAGGTGAAAGCCCGCGATGCCAGCGGCGAATGGGTGCGTCTGGGCGTCTCCGGCCCCGGCTCGGACGCCGCCATCGCCGACGTGCTGGGATGCGCCGTGCCGGAAGGCATCATGGCCATGGCCCAGGCGGAGCAAGCCTTCGCGATCCGTCTCGGCGACCAGCGCTTCGACCTGTTCGTGGCGCCCGATGCCGCCGCCACCACCTGGACCACGCTGACCGCCAGCCACCGCCCGGTCGGCGCCCCAGCCTGGGACTGGCTGCTGGTCAATGCCGGCATTCCCGCCGTGCTGCCGGCGACACAGGACCATTTCGTGCCGCAGATGGCGAACATGGAGGTGTTGGGCGGCATCTGCTTCACCAAGGGCTGCTATCCCGGCCAGGAAATCGTGGCGCGCAGCCAGTACCTGGGCAAGGTCAAACGACGCCTGTTTCTCGCCCATGTCGACGCCGCGGCCAGTCCGGGACAGGAACTGTTCAGCGCCGACCTGCCCGACCAGTCCGCCGGCCACATCGCCAACGTCGCGCCGGCCCCGAATGGCGGCTACGACGTGCTCGCCGTGGTGCATAGCAGCAGCGAGGAAGCCGGCGACGTGCGCCTGGGCGAACGCGACGGCCCCCGCCTGACCTTCCGCGCCCTGCCCTATCCGGTGTGAGTCACAGCTATTTCATCTGGTATCGGGTACGCGACGACAGCCGCGAAACCGAGACCGTCATCCGTCACATGATGGCGCGACTGGCCTGCCGCGGCGGCGTCACCGGCCGCCTCCTGAAAAAGCGCGAGGAGGCGGGACTCTGGATGGAACTGTATGAGGGCGTCGCCGACCCCGGTGCCTTCGAACGCCTGCTGGCCCGCGCCGTGGACGAATTCGACGTGGAAATGTTCTGCGACGGCCACCGCCATATGGAGTGCTTTACCCAGGACACGAATACGGTGACGGCCTGCCGCGCGCCATGAGCGGATCCTGACCGGGGGGAGAGGAACAGCGGAGCTTGCTGGCGCACGCGGAACCCGCCAGCAACGGCGCGGACAGGACCGTCACCAGGCCCGGCTGACCGCGATCACACACCGCCTCCGCCCTCTTCTTGCCGTCTTGCCCTTACCTGCCCTGCCTTCGTTGTCCAGCCCGACGGAAGGCATATCACTAATATCATTTCCCATTACTTTAGTCTGGTATCCGGTATTGCGCCGACTCAGTACGATCGCCGCCCGCGGCTTGCCCAAACAACGCAGCCATCCTGATCCATCTGCTCATCTCCATCAGGCGATGTCATGACCGGCTCAGGCTGAGCACCGGGGAGCGATTATCCACGCTGGATGGCACCCCCAATCAGGTTCGCAAACCACGCGAACCGGAATGTTGAATTGGTGGAGCCGACGCCCGCGCGATCCACCCCGACACGGATGGAGAAGAGACATGCGCAAACCCGAACAATACGTGCGTCGAGTGGGTC
>CAZONS010000361.1:0-3637 GCA_964581195.1 uncultured Thiobacillus sp.
CGGACGCTGGACCTCGCCGAACTGGAATTCATGCACATCCACAAGACCGGCGCCCTGATCCAGGCCGCCGTGCTGCTCGGCGCCCTCGCCGCCGGGCCGCTGGAGAGCGAGGCGCGGGCGCATCTGGAGCGCTACGCGCGCTGCATCGGCCTGGCCTTCCAGGTGATGGACGACGTGCTCGACGCGGAAACCGACACCGCCACCCTGGGCAAGACCGCCGGCAAGGATGCCGCTCAGGGCAAGGCCACCTACCTCACCCTGATGACGGTGAAAGAAGCGCGCGCCTATGCCCACGACCTGCTGAACGACGCCCTGGTGGCCATCGAGTCGTTCGGCGAGCGCGGCCGCCGCCTCGCGGACATCGCCCGCTTCATCGTCGAACGCGGCTATTGATCCATGTCCCTGCTCGAAAGCATCGCCTCCCCCGCCGACCTCAAATCGCTGAATCGCGCGCAACTCAAGGAAGTCTCGGACGAACTGCGCCACTACATCCTGGCCAGCGTCGCCAGCACCGGCGGCCATCTCGCCTCCAATCTGGGCGTGGTGGAACTCACGGTGGCGCTGCATCACGTCTTCGACACACCGGAGGACCGCATCGTCTGGGATGTCGGCCACCAGACCTACGCCCACAAGATCCTCACCGGGCGGCGCGAGCGCATGTCCACCCTGCGCCAGACCGACGGCCTCTCCGGCTTCCCGAAGCGTGAGGAAAGTCCTTACGACGCCTTCGTCGCCGGCCATTCCAGCACCTCGATCTCCGCCGCCCTCGGCATGGCCGTCGCCGCCCGCCTCAAGGGCGAGGAACGGCGCGTGGTGGCGGTGATCGGCGACGGCGCGATGACCGCCGGCATGGCCTTCGAGGCGCTCAACAACGCCGGCGCGATGGACGCCAACCTGCTGGTCGTGCTCAACGACAACGACATGTCGATCAGCGACAACGTCGGCGCTCTCAACAGCTACCTCACCAAGCTGCTCTCCGGCCGCTTCTACAACAACCTCCGCAGCCGCGGCGAGAAGATCCTCGCCACCTTGCCGCCCATGTACGAACTGGCCAAGCGCGCCGAGGAACACATCAAGGGCATGGTCACCCCGAGCACCCTGTTCGAGGAATTCGGTTTCAACTACCTCGGCCCCATCGACGGCCACGATCTCGACGTCCTGATCCCCACCCTGATCAACATCCACGCGCTGAAAGGCCCGCAGTTCCTGCACGTGGTCACGCGCAAGGGCAAGGGTTACGACCTCGCCGAAGCCAACCCCTGCCTCTACCACGGCGTCGGCAAGTTCAAGGTGGAACAGGGTGTCGCGCCGAAGCCCTCGCCGCGCCCCACCTACACCGAGGTGTTCGGCCAGTGGCTGTGCGACATGGCCAGCGTCGACGAGCGTCTGGTCGGCATCACGCCCGCCATGTGCGAAGGCTCCGGCCTGCCCGATTTCCAGAAACGCTACCCGGAACGCTATTTCGACGTAGGCATCGCCGAGCAGCACGCGCTCACCTTCGCCGCCGGCCTCGCCTGCGAAGGGCGCAAGCCGGTGGTGGCGATCTACTCCACCTTCCTGCAACGCGCCTACGACCAGTTGATCCACGACATCGCGCTGCAGGGTCTGCCGGTGCTGCTGGCGATCGACCGCGCCGGCCTGGTCGGCGCCGATGGCCCCACCCACGCGGGCGCCTTCGACCTGTCCTTTCTGCGTTGCATCCCCAACATGCTGATCGCCACGCCCTCGGATGAAAACGAATGCCGTGGCCTGCTGACCACCGCCTATCGCCACGACGGCCCCAGCGCCGTGCGCTACCCTCGCGGCACCGGGCCGGGCGCGGAACTGTCGCCGGCGCTGGAATCCTTGCCCATCGGCAAGGGCATCCTGCGCCGCGCGGGACGCGACATCGCCCTCCTCGTCTTCGGCGCGCCGCTCGCCGCCGCCCTGACCGCCGCGACGGCGCTGAACGCCAGTGTCGCCGACATGCGCTTCGTCAAACCACTGGACGAGGACCTGATCCGGAATCTGGCATCCAGCCATGACCGTCTCGTCACCATCGAGGAAAACGCCGTGATGGGCGGCGCCGGCGGCGCGGTGGCCGAGACGCTCGCGCGACTCGGCATCGCGATGCCCATCCTTCACCTGGGCCTGCCCGACCGCTTCGTCGAACATGGCGACCCCGCCGTCCTGCTTTCCCGCTGCGGGCTCGACGCCGCCGGCATCGAGCGCGACATCCGGGCATGGATGGCTTCATAAAATCCGCATATACAACTTGCCTGAGCGAGGGCAAGCCCGTATCATGCGCGTTTCATTTTTCCAGCAGAATTCAAGGAGTCTCGTATGGCCAATAGCGCACAGGCTAAGAAGCGCGCCCGCCAGAATGCGGTGCTACGTTTGCACAACATGGCTCAGCGCTCGGCTTACCGGACCGCTGTGAAGAAGGTTCGCAAAGCGATCGAAGCCGGCGACAAGAGCGCCGCCCAGGCCGCCCTGCAAGCCAACATGAGCGTCATGGACAGCCTCGCCGACAAGAACATCGTGCACAAGAACAAGGCTTCCAGGCAAAAGAGCCGTCTCTCCGCCGCCATCAAGGCGATGGCCTGAGCGGATCCGGTCCAAGCCCAGTGAAAACGCCCGGCTCGCCGGGCGTTTTCACTGGTGAGGTCAGCGCGCCGACTGGCGCCCCGCCACCACCTCCAGGTCGTTCTCCCGGGCGAAATCCATCAGGAACTGGAACATGCGCGAATCGCGCTCGGCCAACTGGCCGTTGACCACGACGCAGCGCACACCCGCACGGGTCACCGGTTGCACCTCGGCCGAATAATTCAGACGATTGTCGCACCCGACGCATCCGAAGAGCCCGGCCAGGCGATCGGCCCAGTCACTGGGACGAAACACGCGCCCCCGCGAAGTGACGCCACGGATCACAACCTCTCCACCTGATTCATCCGGCATGGCGTCTCCATTCGCCCTGAAAGTGCGCGGATTGTAACAAAGCAAGTCGCTATAATGCGGCACCGCATCAATCGACAGGAATGTAGAAACATGAACCTCGACCGCGTCTCTTCCGGCCGCAGCGTGCCCGATGACATCAACGTCATCATCGAAATCCCCGCGCATAGCGATCCGATCAAGTACGAAGTGGACAAGGAGACAGGCGCCATGTTCGTCGATCGCTTCATGTCCACCGCCATGCACTACCCATGCAACTATGGTTATGTGCCGCACACCCTCTCCGAGGATGGCGACCCGGTCGATGTGCTGGTGGTCACGCCCATCCCCCTGCTGACCGGTGTCGTGGTTCGCTGCCGCCCGGTGGGCGTGCTGAAAATGACCGACGAAGCGGGCATCGACGCCAAGGTCATCGCGGTGCCGGTGGAAAAGCTGTGCAGCATGTATTGCGCGGTGAAGCAGCCGTCCGACCTGCCCGCGTTGCTGCTCAACCAGATCTCCCACTTCTTCGAGCACTACAAGGATCTGGAGCCGGGCAAGTGGGTCAAGGTGGATGGCTGGCACGGTGTCGAAGACGCCCGCGCCGAGATCCTCGCCGGTGTCGAGCGCTACAGGGCCGCCCCCGAAAAGCCGATGTTCTGATCGCCCGTGGCGTCCACGCCCCCTCACCCCTAGCCCCCTCACCCCCAGCCCCTCACCCCCA
>CAZONS010000362.1:0-3628 GCA_964581195.1 uncultured Thiobacillus sp.
GTCGTTTTCCAGATCGTCGCCGACGAACAGGTCGGGCCGGTGCGGGCCGTGGCGCCGGCCCCGGATGCGCTTGCCGCTGCCGACTGCCTCGACCTTGCGGTCGTTGCGGGTGACGATGACGCCGGCCTGCCAGACCCGGCCGGCGCCGGTGGCCTCTGGGAAGTCCATGGCCAGGCGCGGGTTGGCCTCCAGCTCGGCCTTGATCGCCTCCAGCATGATCGCGGCCTGGTCGAAGGCGTCCATTCCGATCATGGGATACCACTTGCGTTCTGTTACCACGCACCAGATCACGAATATCTGGCTGGTGATGGTCGACTTGGCCTCGCCCCGCGGCGCGGCAATGGCGTCGGTCTCCGACTGCGGACTGTCGGCGATCTCCTGGAGGCGCTTGTAGAGGTAGTCGTGCAGCCGGCTGTTGGCCTTGGTGACGTAGTGCGGGAAGTAGGTGCGGGCGAAGAACTCGAAGTCAGTCCATGCGCGGGCGCGGCGGGCATCGCGCGCCACCGGGTCCGGGTCGAAACCGTCCACCGCCGCTTCGATCTGCTGGCGGAACTCGCCAGCGTAGCGGGCAATCTGGTCGAGGAAGGCGCGGCGGGAGGTGGTCATCAGAATAAGGCACGCCACAACGCGCGACCCAAAGCGCTACGGAACGGGCATTCGTTCATGTGACGGCGCATGGCTGCGCGGCGGCGCCCTGCCTTATCCATTCGCCAACTCCGCCGCGAACGGCTCCAGCAGCTCGCTGAACGCGGCCGCATGGCGCGGGTGTTTGGAGCGGATGAACTCGCCCAGGCGCTTGACCGTATCCAGCCGCAACGCCAGGGCGTCGGTCTCCGGCATCATCCGGCGGCTGGCGCTCATCAGCTTGTTGTAGGCATCGGCCAGGCTGACCAGCATCTGCACCTTGGTCGCCGCGTCCATGTCCTGCGATTGATTGATGATCTCCACCGTGGCTTGCACCTGCTGCACCACCACGGCCAGGGTCTGGCGCACCACGTCTTCCAGCCCGCCGCCGGCGATCATCTGGGCGCTGCGCGCACGCTCCCAGTCATCACCCGCCGCGCGCGCCTCGCGAATCCAGCGCTTGGCCGTGCCGCCGGGCACGCCGGCCTTGACGGCGGCGGCCTCCAGCGGCAACTGGTCAAACACAAAGGCCGCGCGCACGGCGCGGCGAGTGTCTTCGCCGTGGGCCATCAGGCGACCTGCCCCGGTTCCGGCCGCTTTACGCCAGGCACCTGCGCCCGTCCCAGCACCACATCGGCGCCGCGATCGGAGAGCGTGGCCACGTCGCCGGCCCAGGTGGCCAGGCCCTGTTCGTGCAGCCAGGCGCAATCGGTGGCCAGGCGGTCCAGGCTGACCTGGTAGCCGACCAGGCCGATCTGCTCGCGCAGGGCGCGCGCTGGCATCATGTAAGCGGGGGCGACAATCAACGCAGCCAGGATGGCGCGGCGGCGGTCGGTTTCGGCCATGCGCTCGGCGGTGTTGCTCATTGCATGCCTCGTTCTGTGATGCGTGACAGGATCAGGCGCAGCGTGTCGGACAAGCCCTTGATCTCGCCTTCCATGCGTCCGCTGCTGACGGCGATTTCGTTGACCTTTTCATGCAGGTCGCCCAGGTCCTGATGCGACGGTCCGGTGCGCGCCTCCAGTGCGGACAGGCGGGCGGCGTGTTCCTGCAATTGCTGGTGCGACGGCACCGGCCGCGCTTCCAGCGTTGCGATCTGCTTGGTGTGTTCGTCCAGGCGCTTGTCGGATGCGGCCTCCAGCGCGTCGATGCGGGCGTGCGTGGTGTCGCGCTTTTTTTCCAGATACAGCCAGATGCCGATGCCGAAGGTGGCAATGGTCTGCAACAGATCGAACCCGAGCTTGATTTCATCGAGGCTCATTTCACTCCCTGCATGCGCTTCAGTTTCAATTCGTGGTCGTAGGCATCGCGGCAATCGGCATCGCAAAACCGATGGCCGTCGGGCAGGATGGCGGCGCAGTAATAGCAACTTCCGGTATAGGGCAGCGCGTCTTGCGCGGCCCGATACTGCCGCTCGCGCTCGCAATCATCCTGGTATTGCTGGTCGCGGAACTGGGCGCGGTCGATGTCATCGGGCATTACGACCCCTTCCAGGTGGTCATCAGCTTTTCTGCGCTGCGCCCGGTGACATAGCCGCCCACGCCCAACGTCATCAAATCCCACAACCGCTCCGGCAGCTCCAGCACCGGCACGCTGCCGGCGCCGAACAGCGCGTTGACGTAGGGCGCCAGCAGGTAGTTATTGGCGATGATCGCCACCACCACCAACATCAGGATCGGCCGCCAGTTGCGCTGCAGCGCGCTCTCGCCGGAGGCCTCCGCCAGGATGATCTTGCTCTGCGCCTCCAACTCGGCCATACCCTCTGCATGCAGGGTGTCGAGCATGACGCCGCGCAGCTTGGCGGCCTCCGCCTGGTCCGGCACCGCGCGGTCGATCACCTTGCCGATCAGGCCGGCAATGGCGGGAATCAATGCGGGAATCATTCGGCGCTCTCCTGGGTATGCGCCGGCGAGGCCTTCATGTCCCCCGCCAGCCAATCGCTCACATCGAAGCCCGGGCAGGCCTTCGCCACACCGGGAATCTCGCGGTGGCCGCAGACGCCGGCCATGAGCACGCGGCGCTTGCCATTGACGACTTGCAAATCCGGCGACGCCAGCGGCACATTCAGCCGCCTGGCCAGTCCACTGACGGTCTGCGCCAGTTGCAGCCATTGCTGTTCGGTGAACATGTCCGTACCCACCAGGCAGATGCCCAGGCTGGTCGCGTTCCACCCTGTCACATGTGCGCCGGGCTCATCCTCATGCCGGCCGGTGAACAGCGCGCCGTTGCGGGCGATGACGTAGTGATAACCGATGGCTTCCAGGCCGCCGTTTTGACGGCCGCGCCAATAACTGTCGCGATGAAAGCCGCGCTGTTTGTGCCATGCGTCGATCTCATGGGCGGGATCGCGAAAGCCTGGCGTGCCGTATTTGCCGGTAAACAGCGTCCGGTCGTTGGGCGAGGCGCTGCAATGGATGACGATCAGCCGGATGTGGCGGGCCGGGGTATGGACAGGGGAATGGGCTGGCGTAGGCATGGCTGACAGTTTCGCCACGCGCGCGCGATGGGGGGATGCTGACCTGGGTCAGCGGCGGGTGTCTAATCCAGGTTTGCCATCAGTCTATCTTGCACGCTCCGGTTAATCCTTGTTGGAAGACATGCGCTCCAATTTCATCATCCGCAAATCTTCAATCGACCGCGCACCAGGATCGTCAGGTGCGACTTCGCCGAACACCGCCTGGATGCGCAGCGTGGTTTCTTCGTCGAGCGGTCGCAGTCGGACGCCGTCTATGTAGACCTGTCCCATGCACGCCTCACCGTCCCTCATCGCGGCCAGGATTGGCAAAATCTGGTCCCGCTGCTCGTCGGTGAAGTAGATCGTTGTTGTCTTCATATCAGTCTCCAGTCTTCCAACTATCGCTTGCAGCCGACTCGCTCCGGCCTGCGGCCTCCGCTCCCCGGCTGAAGCTGGCGTTGGGCACCATCGCAGCCAGTTCTTCGAGTCTGGTGCGTGGAAGGATCTGCCGCAACAACGTGGCCAGGTCGTCGTCACAGATATACCCCA
>CAZONS010000363.1:0-3624 GCA_964581195.1 uncultured Thiobacillus sp.
TGAAGCGCAACAGGAACGCGGGCACTTGGCCTTGCTTGCCCGCGCGCTTGAGGAATGGCCCGAAACCGTATGACGGCAAGCGCGCGGTTGGCGTTTTCCCCGGCGCAACTGGCTGACTGCATAGCCGACCTGTTGGATCTTGATGTACCCGTGCGTTTGTCCCCGGATAGGCATACCTTTATGCTCCGCCTGCTGAAGCGTCGGCATGAATTACTGGTATCTCTCCTGAAATGAACATCCTCCGTCACATCGTCGAACCTGAACGTTTGTTGCTTACCTGGCAGCCGTCGGAGGAAGCCTCTCCTCCACGCACTCGACGTATCGTAGGCGAAATATCCCTTGAGACGGATGGACACGTGGTGTTTCGCTATCTGAAGGCTACGTCGGACTTCAGGGCGGCTCTGGACGCGGGTTTCAAGGGGGTTCCCGCCTTTTCCCTGGATCAGGACGAGACGCGCCAGGGCGTCATCGAATCCCTGTTGCGTCGGCTGCCACCACGCAAGCGTGAGGATTTCTCCGAGTATCTCGCCCAGTACCGCCTGCCTTCACCCTTCCCGTATTCCGATTTTGCCTTGCTGGGTTATACGGGCGCCCGGCTGCCGAGTGATGGCTTCGGACTGGTCCCGGTTTTTCCTTCCCATGTGGTTCCCTGTGATGTGTTGTTGGAAGTTGCTGGATTGCGGCATGTTTTTTCCGGTGACATGAACACGATCCGGCCGGGTGATCCCCTGGCGCTTCAGGTCGACGCAGAAAATCCTGTGGATCCGGATGCGCTCGCTGTCTTTCACCAAGCCCGGAAAGTGGGTTACGTCAATCGGGCCATGCTGCCCCAGTTTCACATTTGGATGCGGGACCACGTGGTCAAGGTGACGGTTGAGCGGCTCAACGGAAAGCCTGAAAGGCCCTTGATTTTCGCCATCGTCAATGTGACTTGATGTGTGTCCCGATTATCGGGACCGGAGCACCGGACAAACCGCCTCGGAATCCCTGACCCATGGAAAAACCCGACCAGGTCACGGATAACCCAGGCTTCGCGCCGCGCTGCCTTTCCCTCGACCTGGAAGTCGGCAAGACGGATTCGCGCATCCACCAATTCGCGGCGGTCAGGGGCGATACGCAAGAGGCCTTTGTCTTCAACAAGGGGCCGCTCGCCGAGGCGCTGGCGCGACTGGATGCCTTCGCTTCGGGCGTGGCCTTCCTGCTGGGGCATAACCTGGTCGCCTTCGACGCGCCGCACCTGGCGGCCGCCCAGCCGGATCTGCGCCTGCTCGCGCTGCCCAGGGTGGATACGCTGCGGCTCAATCCCCTGGCCTTCCCGCGCAATCCGTATCACCACCTGGTGAAGCACTATCAGGATGGCCAGTTGAAGCGCGGCCGGGTGAATGACCCCGAGCTGGATGCCCGGCTGACCCTGGAGGTGTTTCGCGACCAGCAACGCGAGTTGTCCGGGCTGGCGGAGACGGACCCGGACCTGCTGCTCGCCTGGCATTGGCTGACCACGGTCGAAGAGGCCACTTCGGGCCTGAACAATTTTTTCCTGACGTTGCGGCGCCGGCCGCGCCCGAGTGACGAAGAGGCCAGGGCGGCGATCCGGCGCCGCATGGCCGGCCAGGTTTGCGTCACCTCGGCCGAGCGCGCCTTGGCGGACGCGGCGAAACAAGGCTGGCCCCTGGCCTATGCCCTGGCCTGGCTGTCCGTCGCGGGGGGCAATTCGGTGCTGCCGCCCTGGGTGCGGCATCAGTTCCCGGAAGCCGGGTCGCTGGTTCGCGCGCTTCGCGATACGGCGTGCGCCAACCCGGATTGCGCCTGGTGCCGCGCGCGTCACGATGCCCGCGGCGAACTGAAACGCTGGTTCGGTTTCCCGGATTTCAGGCCCGAGCCCGTCGGGGTGGATGGCCGGCCGCTGCAACAGGCCATCGTCGAGGCGGCGATGGCGGGCCGGCATGTGCTGGGCATCCTGCCCACCGGGACCGGCAAGTCCTTGTGTTACCAGATTCCCGCCTTGTCGCGGTTCGAGAAGACGGGGGCCTTGACCGTGGTGATCTCGCCCCTGGTCGCGCTGATGGCCGACCAGGTGGCCGGCCTGGAGGCGCGTGGCATCGCGTCGTGCGTGTCGATCAACGGTCTGTTGTCGATGCCGGAGCGGGCCGAGGCCCTGGACCGGGTTCGGCTGGGCGATGCCGGCATCCTGATCATTTCGCCGGAGCAACTGCGTAGCCGAAGCCTGCGCAAGGTGCTGGAGCAGCGGGAAATCGGCGCCTGGGTGCTGGATGAGGCGCACTGCCTGTCCAAGTGGGGGCATGACTTCCGCCCGGATTACCGCTACGTCGGGCGCTTCATCCAGGAGAAGGCGGGGAACGGCCCCGTTCCGCCCATCCTCTGCCTGACCGCCACGGCCAAGCCGGATGTCGTCGCTGACATCCTGGGCCATTTCCGGGACAAGCTTGGGGTGGAACTCAAGCTGTTCGATGGCGGCGCGAGCCGGACCAACCTGGATTTCGCGGTGGTGCCGACCACGCCGCCGGAGAAGTTCGCCCACATCCATCAGATTCTGCTGGCGGACCTTCCGCCCGACAGCCCCGGCGGCGCCATCGTCTATTGCGCGACGCAGCGGCAAACCAGGGAGGTGGCCGACTTCCTTCGCGAGAAGGGCGTCGCGGCCGGGCATTTCCATGGCGGTCTGCCACCGGAGACCAAGAAGATGACCCAGGTCGCGTTCATCAAGGGCGAGTTGAGGGTGATCGCCGCGACGAACGCTTTTGGCATGGGCATCGACAAGCCGGACGTGCGGCTGGTCATTCATGCCGACATTCCCGGTTCGCTGGAGAACTATCTTCAGGAAGCCGGCCGCGCCGGCCGGGATCGCCAGAACGCGCGCTGTGTGCTGCTCTATACGCAGGAAGATGTGGAGCGGCAGTTCGGCATGTCGGCGCGCTCCCGCCTGACGCAACGCGAGATCCAGGCGATTCTCAAATCCCTGCGCAAGCTGGACCGGAAGAAGCGTTCCGGCGGCGAGGTGATCGCCACCGCCGGGGAGATCCTCGCCGAGGATGAGGACGCGGAATTCCAGCGCGACAAGGCGTCCGACGATACGCGGGTGCGCACCGCCATCTCCTGGCTGGAAGAGGCGTTGTTGCTGGCGCGCGATGAAAACCAGGTGCAGGTCTTTCCGTCGTCGCTGCGCGTGGCCTCGCTGGACGAGGCGCGGGCGAAGCTGGAGAAGGCCGCCGTTCTCGCCGATTACCGTCGCCCACTGCTCGCGCTGGTGGATGCGCTCATCGCGGCGGACCCGGATGACGGCATCTCGACCGACGAATTGATGGGCGTTTCCGGCCTGAGCGCGGAGAAGGTGCGGGCCGCGCTGTATGACCTGGAGCGCCTGGGCATCGCCAGCAATGACACCGCGCTGACGGCCTATGTCCATGTCGGCGTGGAGCGCGCTTCGCAGAAGCGGCTGGCCGAGGCGGTGGCGCTGGAGCGCGCGCTGGTCGACGCGTTGCGGCTGTCGGCCCCGGACCTGGCCAAGGGCGAATCCTCGGTTCTGCACTTGCGCCAAGCCACGCAGCACCTCAAGGACCAGGGCCATGCACACGCCTTGCCGCGGCGTGTCATGCAGTTGTTGAA
>CAZONS010000364.1:0-3616 GCA_964581195.1 uncultured Thiobacillus sp.
GGAAGCGTTTTCCAATATCGGCGTGCCCTGCTTCATGTCCGACATCAAGGGCGATCTCTCCGGCATCGCCCAACCCGGGGGCGGCAACGCCAAGGTGGAGGAACGGGTGGAAAAGCTGGCGCTGGCGGACTTCCGGTATCAGGCGCACCCGGTCACCTTCTGGGACGCCTATGGCGAGAACGGCCACCCGATCCGCGCCACCATCTCCGACATGGGGCCGCTGTTGCTGGCGCGCATGCTGGAACTGAACGACACCCAGGCCGGCGTGCTGCAACTGGTGTTCAAGGTGGCGGACGACAATGGCCTGCTGCTGCTCGATCTGAAGGACCTGCGCGCGATGCTGCAGTTCGTCGGCGAGAACGCGAAGAGCTTCACCACCGAATACGGCAACATCTCCGCCGCCAGCATCGGCGCCATCCAGCGGGGCCTGCTGGCGCTGGAGAGCCAGGGCGGCGACCGGCTCTTCGGTGAGCCGATGCTGAACATCGAGGACCTGATGCAAAGCGAACGGGGCAAGGGAGTCATCAACATCCTCGCCGCCGACCGCCTGATGCAGGCGCCCAAGATGTACGCCACCCTGCTGCTCTGGCTGCTCTCGGAGCTCTACGAAAACCTGCCCGAGGCCGGCGATTTGGACAAGCCCAAGCTCGTCTTCTTCTTCGACGAGGCGCACCTGCTGTTCGACGACGCGCCGGACGCGCTGGTGGACAAGATCGAACAGGTGGCGCGCCTGATCCGCTCCAAGGGGGTGGGCATCTATTTCGTCACCCAGAACCCGGCCGACGTACCGGACAAGGTGTTGGGCCAGCTCGGCAACCGCGTCCAGCACGCCCTGCGCGCCTTCTCCACGCGCGACCAGAAGGCGGTGAGGGCCGCCGCCGAGACCATGCGCGACAACCCGGAGATCGACGAGGTCAGCGCCATCACCGAACTCGGCGTCGGCGAGGCGCTGGTCTCCCTTCTCGATGAAAAAGGCCGCCCCGGCATCGTCGAACGCGCCTTCATCGTCCCGCCCGGCGGCCAGATCGGTCCGATCGACGCCGCCACGCGCGCGCGTCTGATCGCCGGCTCGCTGGTGGCCGGCGTCTACGAGAAAACGGTGGACCGTGAATCGGCCTACGAACTGCTGAAAAGCCGCGCCGCCGAGGCCGCCGCCTCGGCGCCGGCGAAGGCGGCGCCACGCGGGCAGGCGCCCGCGCCCGAAGCAACAGGCTCGGGCGGTGGCATCGGCGGCATGCTGGGTGATCTGTTCGGCGGTGGCGGCGGACGTCGCGAAGGCGTGGGCGAGGCCCTGGCGAAAAGCGCCGCCCGCGCCATCGGCGGCCAGGTCGGCCGCGCCATCATCCGCGGCGTGCTCGGCTCCCTGTTGGGAGGACGGCGCTGAACGGCGACATCGCTACACGCCGCCGTGAGGTGGAAAGCGCACGGTGAAGCGGGTGCCGCGGCCACCCTCGGCATCGCCCAGTTCCACCTTGCCGCCATGCCGCGCCACCACCTCCTGGACGATGGCCAGGCCGAGGCCGCTGCCGGGCTGACCGTTGCCGGGAATGCGCTGGAAGCGCTCGAACACCCGCTCGCGCTGCTCCGGCGGGATGCCGGGACCGTCGTCCTCCACCTTGAGCCAGGCGCCCTGGTCGTCACCGACGCGCACGGTGACGTGGCCGCCGGCGGGGGTGTAGTGAATGGCGTTGTCGATCAGATTGTCGATCAGGTCGCGCAGGCCGGCCTCATCACCCCGCACCGGGAGTTTTCGTCCCTCGTCCTCGAAGCCCAGGTCGATATCGCGGCGCAGCGCCTCCGGCGCCCAGTGGCTGGCGGCCTCCTGCGCGATCCTGCCGAGATCGAGCAATACCAGAGGTGATTGCAGGCGGGCCTCCGGTTCGTTGCGGGCGAGGGTCAGCAATTGCGTGACCAGGCGACTGCAGCGCTGGGTGCCGGCGCAGATGCGGTCCAGCGCCTCCTTCACCGTGGCCGAGGCTTCCTCGCGGCGCGCCAGCTCGGCCTGCGCGCGCAGGCCGGCGAAGGGAGTGCGCAACTGGTGCGCGGCATCGGCGACGAAGCGGCGCTGGCTTTCCATCATGCTCTTGAGGCGCTCGATCAAGGCGTTGACCTCGCGGATCAGGGGCCGCACCTCATGCGGCGCCATGGTCTCCTCGAGCGGACGCAGGTCGTCACGCGGCCGGTTCGCGACCTGTCGGCGCAGCCGCTCGAGTGGTTCCAGTCCTTTGCGCAAGCCCACCCAGACCGCGATGCCGGCGATCAGGATGAAGATGAACTGGGGGATCACGATATTGCCGAGGATGCTGCGCCCCAGCGCCAGTCGCGCCGCGATCGGCTCGGCGGCCTGCACCAGCAACAGATCGCCGCCGGGGCCGGGTGCCCGCATCGTGAGCAGACGCAACTTGCGGTCCGCGATGCGGGTATTGCGCAAGGTGCTGGCCTGGGCGCGAAAGTCCGCCGGGCGCGGCGCCGGCAGATGGCCGCTGCTGGCGAGTCGTCTGCCCTGGCTGTCATAGAGCGCGAACAGAAACTCGCCTTCCGCCTCGGGAAACAGTTTCGCCAGTTCCGGCGCGCTCATGCGCTGGCTGAGGCTGTAGCGGCTGGCGAGCAACTTGGCGCGTTCCTGCAGCACCAGGTCATAGGGCCGGTTGGACAGATTGACCGCCGCCAGATAGCCGGTGACGGTGGAGAACAGCAACCAGAGATAGAGCGGGGTGAACAGCCAGTTGATCAGGCGTTGCCTGAGGGAAGGGATGTCGTCGTCTTCCATGCCGCGAATCTATTGCTCGCCCAGGAGATACCCCAGGCCGCGCAAGGTGCGGATCCCGACCCCGGCCGGCTCCAGCTTCTTGCGCAAACGATGGACATAGACCTCGATGGCGTTGCCGCTGACCTCCTCGCTGTAGCCGCACAGGCTCTCGATCAGTTGCTCCTTGCTCACCACCTTGCCCTGGCGGAACAGCAGGGTTTCCAGCACCGACAGCTCGCGTTGCGACAGCTCCAGCGGCTCGCCGCCGAGGGTGGCGCGACGGCCCACCGAGTCATAGGCGAGGGTGCCGCAGCAAAGCAGCGGCGCGCCCCCCTGACCCCGGCGCAGCAACGCCCGCACCCGCGCCTCCAGTTCCGCCACTGAAAACGGCTTGGCGAGATAGTCGTCGGCGCCCAGGTCGAGCCCCTTCACCCTATCCTCGACGCCGTCCCGCGCGGTCAGGATCAACACCGCCGCGCGGCAACCGGCGGCGCGCATCTCGCGCAGCACCTGCAAACCATCCATTTTCGGCAGCCCGAGGTCGAGAATCATCAGATCGAATCCACCGCCCTGCAGCAGGCTCAAGGCCATCTCGCCGTCACCGGCCTGATCGGTGGCATAACCCGCCGCGCGCATGGCGCGGGTGAGGCTGTCCTGCAGGAGGGGATCGTCTTCGACGATGAGAACACGCACGGTGTATGGGGGATGTGGCTTGGGCGCGGCAAGGATACCGCACCCGGGCGAATGCCGGCTCGGGCGGGGAAAACCAACGACCCGCGCGATGCGCGTGGAACAACCCCCAATCGACTTAACCCGGATATTGCATGAATTCGCGTGATGATCGCGCAGGCCATTGTTTGTAATGGA
>CAZONS010000365.1:0-3611 GCA_964581195.1 uncultured Thiobacillus sp.
GGAGTGGTAGTTCAGTCGGTTAGAATACCGGCCTGTCACGCCGGGGGTCGCGGGTTCGAGTCCCGTCCACTCCGCCAACACCTCAAAGGCGAACGCGAGTTCGCCTTTTTTTTTTGATTTTTTTCGACCATCGCCGAACCATGCTAGAAGCCATACGAGAACGCGCACAGGGCTGGATTGCCCGTGTCATCCTGGTGTTGATCGCGCTGACCTTCGCCGTCTGGGGTGTGGAGGGCTATTTCGGCAGCAATGGCCAGGAGCCGCCGGTGGCCCGGGTCAATGACGACGAGATCAGCCAGCGTGAATTCCTGAGGGTGCTCAAGGAGCAGGGCGAGTCGCTGCAGCAGCAACTGGGTGGCAAGGTCGAGGACAAGGCCTTGCGCGCCAGGGTGATGGAGCAGTTGGTCAATACGCGACTGCTGTCGCAGGTCGCGCAGAAGGCGGGATTCGTCGTTCTCGATCCGCAGGTGCAGGCGGTATTGAGCGAGATCGAACTGTTTCAGGAAGACGGCAAGTTTTCCAGCGCGCGACTGGAGGCCTGGCTGCGCGGCCAGGGCATGGGCCAGCAGGAGTTGATGGCCATGATCGCGCAGGATCTGCTGCTCAAGCAGGTCCAGATCGGTTATGGCGAGGGCGCGCTCGCGCCCTTGCCGGTCGCCACCCGCCTCAGCGCCCTCCTCGCGCAGGAGCGCGAGGTCAACGAGGCCGGTTACCACGGCAACGACTATCTGAATGCCGTCACGGTCGCGCCGGAAGCGGTGCTTGCCGACTATGAGGCGCACAAGGCCGAGCACGCGATTCCGGCTGCCGTGCGTGTGCGCTATCTGGTGCTGTCCCAGGCGGCGCTGGCGGAGAAGGTGCAGGTCAGCGACGAGCAGGCGAGCAAGGCCTATGAGGCCAATGCCTCGCGCTATCAGGAGCCGGAACGTCGTCGCGCCAGTCACATCCTGATCAAGATTGCCGCCGACGCGGATGCCCAGGCGCGCGCGGCGGCGAAGGCCAAGGCCGAGCAGGTTCTGGCCGAGGTGAAGAAGGCGCCAGCCAGCTTTGGCGACCTGGCGCGCAAGCATTCGCAGGATCCCGGTTCTGGTGAAAAGGGCGGCGACCTTGGTTCCTTTACCCGCGACATGATGGTCAAGCCCTTCGCCGACGCGGCCTTTTCGATGCGGCAAGGCACCATCAGCGATCTGGTGGAAACCCAGTTCGGCTATCACATCATCCGTCTCGATGGCATCCTGCCCGGCGCCAGGATCGGCTTCGCCATGGTCAAGGACGATATCGTGCGCGAGCTCAAGCAGCAGGAAGCGCAGCGCCGCTTCATCGAGGCGGCCGAGCGTTTCAGCAACATGGTCTACGAGCAGCCGGACAGCCTCGAACCCGCCGCAAGGGAATTTGGCCTGCGGATCGAGGAAAGCGCCTGGTTCGATCAGAAATCCGCGCCGGAACCGCTGGCCAACGAGCGCTTGCTTGAGACCGTATTCTCCGAGGACGCCCGCGCCAAGAAGCAGAACAGTGAAGCCGTCGAGGTATCGCCCAACACCCTGGTGTCCGCCCGGGTCGTCGAATATCGGCCCGCCGGCCAGCGGCCTCTGGCGGAAGTGGAAGCGGCCATCCGCCAGAAGCTGAGCGCGGAGAAGGCGCGTGTGCTCGCGATCGAAGCCGGCAAGAAGGCGCTGGAAGGCGCGCGCGCCGGGCAGCCTCTCGCCTGGTCGGCGCCGATGACCCTGTCACGGATGCGGCCGCTGGACCTGCCGGCCGCGGCGGTGAAGGCCATCTTCCGCGCCGACGCCGCGAAGTTGCCCGCCCATGTCGGCGTCGAGACGCCGGACGGGTATCGCGTCTATCGCCTGAACCGGGTCGCGCCGGGGCAGGCTGATCCGGAGATGGCCAAACGCATGCGCGGCGACATCCGTCGCCTGGTCGCCCAGGAGGAGATGCGCGCCTATCTGGAAAACCTCAAGGCCCACGCCAAGGTGAAGATCGAACCGAGCGCCCTGGAGCCGAAGGCCGAGTGACGAGTGACGAGTGACGACGCGTGATGGTCGTCGAGGCCGCGAAGCACAAAAAAGCCGGGCTTGCCCGGCTTTTTTCATGGGGTGGTGGATCTACTCGTCCACCGCCAGGCCAGCCGTGCTGTTGAAGCCGGAATCCACATAGGTGATCTCGCCGGTGATGCCGGAAGCCAGGTCGGACATCAGGAAGGCGGCGGTGTTGCCGACTTCCTCGATGGTCACATTGCGGCGCAGCGGCGAATGCTGCTCGCCCCAGGCCAGGAGCTTGCTGAAATCGGAGATGCCGGACGCGGCCAGGGTCTTGATCGGGCCGGCGGAGAGGCCGTTCACCCGGATGCCGCGCGGCCCCAGACTGGCGGCCAGGTAGTAGACGCTGGATTCGAGGCTGGCCTTGGCCAGGCCCATGACGTTGTAGTGGGGCACCGAGCGAACCGCGCCGAGATAGGTCATGGTCAGCAGGGCGCCGTTGCGGCCGGCCATCATGGGCAGCGCCGCCTTGGCCATGCCGGTGAAGGAATAGCTGGAAATGTCATGGGCGATGCGGAAGTTTTCGCGGGTGACGTTGTCGATGTAGCCGCCGACCAGGGCATCCTTGGGCACGAAGGCGATGGAGTGCACCAGGCCATCGAGGCCATCCCAGTGTTGGCCCAGACTTTCGAACAGCGCGGTGATTTCCTCGTCGCTGGCGACATCGCAGGGGAACACCCGCTGCGCGCTGTCGCCGAATTCCTGGACCAGTCCCAGGACTCGGTCCCTGACCTTTTCGCCCTGGTAGGTGAAGGCCAGTTCGGCGCCCTCGCGGTGACAGCACTTGGCCACACCGTAGGCAATGGAGCGGTTGCTGATCAGACCGGTGATGAGAATTTTTTTGCCGGAGAGAAAGCCCATGTCGCTGTACTCGGTTGAATGAAACGGCGCGAATTATACCCGTGACGCAGCATGGGTCGTCGGTCAGCGATAACATCCCCGAGTCGAAATCCGGAGAGGCGTCGTGAACGCGAAAATCATAGCGGTTGTGAATCAGAAGGGTGGCGCGGGCAAGACCACGCTCGCCATGTTGCTGGCGGGAAGTCTGGCGGACGCGGGACATGCCGTGCTGGTCGCCGACGCCGATCCGCAGAACACGGCGCTGCACTGGGCGGGAATGGGCGAGGGCTATCCCGCCGAGGTGGAGGACGTCTCCGGCGAGGAGGGCAAGCTGCACAAGGCGCTGCGCCGGCGTCGCGACGCCTACGACTTTATCGTCATCGACAGTCCGCCGGCGGCGGCGGCGCCGGTGACCCAGAGCGCCCTGCGCATCGCCGACCTCGCCCTGGTGCCGGTGATCCCCTCGCCGCTCGATCTGTGGGCCTCGGTGCGCATCCGCGAGGCGATCAGCGACGCCCGCCACAAGAATCCCGACCTGCTGGCCCGCCTCGTGGTCAATCAGATGCAGCCGAATACCGTGCTGGCGCGGGAGGTGCTGGGCATGCTGCCGGAATTCGGCATCCCGCTGCTGGCCGCCAGTCTGAAAAGCCGCACCGCCTACCGCCAGTGCGCGGCGCAGGGCGCGACCCTCGCCGCCCTTGGAGGGCGCGCCGCCATGGCGAACCTGGAACT
>CAZONS010000366.1:0-3603 GCA_964581195.1 uncultured Thiobacillus sp.
GGTCGTTCTCGTCGACGCGATAGTGGTGGATCAGCGTGCCGCGCGGCGCCTCGATCATGCCGACGCCGCGCTCCTGGCGTTCGCCCTTGACCACCAGCTCGTCGCCTTGCAGGTCGGCATCGTGCAGCAGTTCCTTGATCGCCTCGGCGGCGTGCAGCATCTCGATCATGCGCGCCCAGTGATAGGCCAGGGTGGCGCCGGTGGCGCTGCCGCCATCGAAGGCCATGAACTCCTGGCGCTCGCGATCGGCCAGGGGGGTGGGGATGAAGTCGCACTGCGTCACGCGGGTGAGCGGGCCGACCCGATACCAGCCCCGCTCCGGCCCGAGCGCGCGCAGGAAGGGGAATTTCATGTACGACCAGGGCTTCACTTCCTCGAAGATGTGTTCCCAGTAACGGTTGTAATCGACGTGATCGAACAAGGTCTTGCCGTCCATGTCGCGGGCGCGCAGGCCACCGTGGTAGAGGTCCATCGCGCCATCGGCGCGGATCAACCCGAGGCCATGGGCGCGGAAACGACCGAAGGCGTTGTATTCCGCCAGGTTCCGCTCGAACAGATTGCGCGCGATGTGAACCGCGTCGCGGCTCCAGGCGATGATCTGATAGATGTCCTTCAACAGCTCGTCGCGCTCGACCAGCGACAGGTTCTTGTTCACGCCGCCCGGCACCGAACCGGTGCCATGCACCCTTTTGCCGGCGGTGTGACGGATCACCTCCTGGCCGTACTTGCGCAGCAGCACGCCTTGTCGCGCCACCTCGGGGTGGGCGGCCGCGATGCCGACGATGTTGCGTTTGGCCACATCCGAGCCAAAGCCGAACAACAGATCGGGCGAGGAGAGATGGAAGAAGTGCAGCGCGTGCGATTGCAGGATCTGGCCGTAGTGCATCAGCCGGCGCAGCTTGTCGGCGGTGGGCGTGAGCCGGTGGGCGCCGACGATCTGGTCGAGCGCCTTCGAGGCGGCCAGATGATGCGAGACCGGGCAGATCCCGCACAGGCGCTGCACCATCACCGGCACTTCCCAATAGGGCCGCCCCTGAATGAACTTCTCGAAGCCACGAAATTCGACGATGTGCAGACGCGCCTGCTGAACATGGTCGTTTTCATCCAGCAACAAGGTGACCTTGCCGTGGCCTTCCACGCGCGAGATCGGTTCGATGGCGACGCGGCGCAAGGTTTCAGGGTGAGCGGCGGTTTCCAGGTTCATGGTGAACTCCTTGTTCCAGGTAAAGCCTAGCGGCCTGTCAGGCTTGGATCGCCGATAGCGAGAAGCGGCCCCGGCGAGCCCATTTGTTGTCGGATTCGCGGCCGCATGGCTGTTCCATGGGGCAAGAAACCGGCGAAAAAGGAGCCGTCGCGGTCGTTTCGCAGCCGACGATTCCAAAGTCAGGCAGGCTGCCAGACTGCATCAAATTGCAGGGATGCGCCACCCCGGAAGCGATAAGCCCATGTCCTTTCAGGTAAAATCCGCGCCCACTCTTTCTCGGGAGGCACCTTGCGTGCCTCGTATTTTTTTATGCGCAACATCCGCAACTTTTCCATCATCGCCCACATCGACCACGGCAAGTCGACGCTCGCCGACCGCATCATCCATTCCTGCGGTGGCCTCGCCGATCGCGAGATGGAGGCGCAGGTGCTCGATTCGATGGATCTGGAGCGGGAACGCGGCATCACCATCAAGGCGCAGACCGCCGCCCTGCTCTACAAGGCGCGGGATGGCCAGGAATACCAGCTCAACCTGATCGACACCCCCGGCCACGTCGACTTCTCCTACGAGGTCTCCCGCTCCCTCTCCGCCTGCGAGGGCGCGCTGCTGGTGGTCGACGCCTCCCAGGGGGTCGAGGCGCAGACCGTGGCGAACTGCTATACCGCCGTGGAACTGGGCGTGGAAGTGTTTCCGGTGCTGAACAAGATCGACCTGCCTTCCGCGGAGCCGGAGCGGGTGATCCAGGAAATCGAGGATATCGTCGGCATCCCCGCCGACCACGCCGTGCATTGCTCGGCAAAATCCGGCCTGGGCGTCATCGACGTGCTGGAAGCCGTCGTCAAGTACATCCCGCCGCCCGCCGGCGACGAGGCGGCGCCGCTGAAGGCCCTGATCATCGACTCCTGGTTCGACAACTACGTCGGCGTCGTGATGCTGGTGCGGGTGGTCGACGGCGTGGTCAAGCAGAAGGACAGGATTCGCCTGATGGCGGGCGAGGTCGATTACCAGGTGGAAAATCTCGGCGTGTTCACACCGAAATCGCTCGCCCGCCCGGAACTGCGCGCCGGCCAGGTCGGCTTCATCATCGCCGGCATCAAGGATCTCAAGCACGCCAAGGTGGGCGACACCGTCACCCTCGCCAACCGCCCGGCCAGCGCCGCCCTGCCCGGCTTCAAGGAAATCCAGCCGCAGGTGTTCGCCGGCCTCTACCCGGTGGAATCGCACGAATACGACTCCCTGCGCGACGCCCTGACCAAGCTGCAACTGAACGACGCGGCGCTACGCTTCGAGCCGGAGACCTCGCAGGCGCTGGGCTTCGGCTTCCGCTGCGGCTTCCTCGGCCTGCTCCACATGGACGTGGTGCAGGAGCGCCTGGAACGCGAATACGACCAGAGCCTGATCACCACCGCGCCCTCGGTGGAGTACCAGGTGATCATGAAGGACGGCACCCAGATCGAGGTGGAAAACCCCTCGCGCCTGCCCGACCTGTCGAAGATCGAGGAGATCCGCGAGCCCATCATCACCGCCACCATCCTGGTGCCCGAGGAGTATCTCGGCAACGTCATGACCCTGTGCAACCAGAAGCGCGGCGCCCAGGTGGACATGAAGTACCTGGGCCGCCAGGTGATGATCAAGTACGACATCCCGCTCAACGAGGTGGTGCTGGATTTCTTCGACCGTCTCAAGTCCACCTCGCGCGGCTACGCCTCGCTGGATTACGAGTTCAAGGAATTCCGCGCCGACGACCTGATCAAGCTGGACGTGCTGGTCAATGGCGAGAAGGTCGACGCCCTGGCGCTGATCGTCCACCGCGGCACCTCGCAATACCGCGGCCGCGAACTGGTCGCCAAGATGCGTGAACTGATCCCCCGCCAGATGTTCGACGTGGCGGTGCAGGCCGCCATCGGCGCCCACATCATCGCCCGCGAAACCGTCAAGGCCTTGCGCAAGAACGTGCTGGCCAAGTGCTATGGCGGCGACATCACCCGCAAGAAGAAGCTGCTGGAGAAGCAGAAGGAAGGCAAGAAGCGGATGAAGCAGGTCGGCAACGTCGAGATTCCGCAGGAAGCCTTCCTGGCCATCCTGCAAGTTGGAGATAAATAAGTGAACTTCGCCCTGATTCTGTTCCTCGCCCTGGTCATCACCGGCGGCATCTGGCTGCTCGACCACCTGTTTCTCGCCAAGCACCGCGCGGACAAGGCCAAGCTGCCCATCCTGGTCGATTACTCGAAGAGTTTCTTTCCGGTCATCCTGGTCGTATTCCTGCTGCGTTCCTTCCTGGTGGAACCGTTCAAGATCCCCTCCGGTTCGATGCTGCCGACCCTGTTGATCGGTGATTTCATCCTGGTGAACAAATTCGAATACGGCATCCGCCTGCCTGTGCTGAACAAGAAGGTGGT
>CAZONS010000367.1:0-3600 GCA_964581195.1 uncultured Thiobacillus sp.
CGCCCGACGATGCTGGACCTGGATGGCCTGCTGGTGCCGCTGGATGAGCACGCCAACGCCCTGGTGCCCTATCGCGCCGCCCATGCCTTTCGCTACGTTTCCGCGACCGATGTGATCCATGAGCGAGAACCCGGCGCGAACCTGGAAGGGCGCATCGTTCTGATCGGCTCCACCGCCCCGGGCATCATGGATCTGCGGGTGACCCCGGTGTCCAGGATCCTGCCCGGTGTCGAGATCCACGCCAGCCTGGTTTCCGGCATCCTCGACGGCACGGTGAAATGGGAACCCGCCGGCGTGCGCGGCATGGAACTGGCCACGATCGCCATCGCCGGCCTGTTCCTGGCCGCGCTGCTGCCGATCGTCTCGCCCCTCTGGGCGGCGCTGGTCACCGTGCTCATGGGGTTGGTGGTGATGGGCGGGAACCTCCATGCCTGGTCCGCCTGGCATGCGCAACTGCCCCTGGCCGCTTCCTTGCTGGCCGTGCTGGGCCTGTTCGTGCTCAACATGAGTTACGGGTTCTTCGTCGAGGCGCGCTCCAAGGCGCAGATCACCAAGCTGTTCGGCCAGTACATCCCGCCCGAACTGGTCGACGAGATGGCCAAGGACCCCGCCCGCTACAGCCTGCGTGGCGAATCCCGGGTGATGACGGTGCTGTTCTCGGACATCGTCAGCTTCACCAGCTTCTCCGAGAAGCTGGAAGCCGCGCAACTGGCCGAGATGCTCAACATGTATCTCTCCGCCATGACCCGTATCGTCCAGGAAGGGCGCGGCACCATCGACAAATACATCGGCGACGCCATCATGGCCTTCTGGGGCGCGCCGATGAGCGATGAACGGCACGCCCGCGATGCCGTCCTGGTGGCGCTGGCGATGCAGGCCGGGCTGGTGGAACTCAACCCACGCCTGCAGGCCAAGGGCTGGCCGCCGGTGAAGATCGGCGTCGGCGTCAACACCGGCCGCATGAGCGTGGGCAACATGGGGTCCGAGTTCCGCATGGCCTACACGGTCATGGCCGACGCGGTGAACCTGGCCTCCCGCCTGGAGGCGCTCACCCGCCAATACGGCGTTGGCGTTCTGGCGGGCGAGGCCACGCGGGCGGATTGTCCCGACCTGACCTTCCAGATCGTCGATCGGGTGCGGGTCAAGGGCAAGGAAGTGCCGGTCGCCATCTACGAACCTCTGGGCGTGACCACGGAACTGCCACCCGAGCGCCTCAAGGAGGCCGCGCTGTTCGAGGCCGCCTACGCCGATTACCAGGCGCGCCGCTGGGACCAGGCGGAGATCAAGTTGATGGAGTTGGGCAAGATCGCGCAGCGCAAGCTGTATCAGGTCTATCTCGATCGGGTCACCCATTTCCGTTTCAATCCGCCTCCGGCCGAATGGGATGGCGTCTTTACCTACACAACGAAATAAGCAAGGAGACGCATGCATATCAAAGTGTTGGGTTGTTCGGGCGGCATCGGCGATGGTCGTCACACCACCACCTTCCTGATCGACGACGACATCCTGCTGGATGCCGGAACCGGCGTCACCCGTCTCAGTCGCGAGGCGCTGACACGCGTCGATCATGTGTTCCTGACCCATTCCCACCTCGATCACATCCTCTGTCTGCCCCTGCTGCTGGACAGCGTCGCGGGGGAGCGTGGGCACGCGCTGGTGTTGCACGCCTTGCCCGAAGTGCTGCAGATCCTCAAGGACCACTTGTTCAATTGGCGCATCTGGCCGGATTTCTCGCGCATTCCCAGCATCGAGGCGCCTTTTCTGCGCTACGCGCCGCTGGAGATCGGCGTGCCGCTGCGCCTGGGCGATCGGGTCATCACCGCCATCCCCGCCGACCATGTGGTGCCGGGAGTGGGCTATCTGCTGCGGGGCACGAGCGGCAGTCTGATGTTCTCGGGCGATACCCGCAGTCACGCCGCGCTCTGGGAGTTGGCCGACGAAACCGCCGACCTCAGGCACCTGATCGTCGAGTGTTCTTTCGCCAATGCGCAAGCGGACGTGGCCGAGGCGTCAAAACATTATTCACCGGATACCCTGGCCGCCGATCTGGCCCTGCTGCGACCCGAGCCATCGGTCTGGATCACTCATCTCAAACCCGGTGGCGAGGCCGGCATCATGGCCGAGCTGGAAATCCTGGTGCCTGGGCGGACTCAGGCGCTGGAGGAGGGGATGACGTTCGAGTTGTAGCCACGTGGCGGCCATGGGTCGCCCGTGGGTGCCGGGCGCCAGGCCGTGCAGCCGCGGCTGCGTTGCACGCCATTCAGGCCATAACGAAGGCCATAACGAAAAAGGGGCCCGAAGGCCCCTGATTCAAGATCCGCCAGGCAGCCGGATCAGCCCTTGGCGGTGAAGTTGTAGTTCTCCGGCAGGCCGAGGGTGTCGGCCCAGACGTTCTTGGCCCAGGACTCCATGTAGGCCATTTCCAGCTCGCTTTCTTCCTTGGAAACGCCGTTGGCGCCCTTGGGAGGCACCAGCGCCTTCTTCTCCGGATCCCAGCGGAACACGGTGGCGACGTGGAAGGCCACGCTGTCGGAACCGGCGGAATAGCAGGTGTTGGTGACGACCGGGGACGGATCGGGCTTGCGACCGGCGAACATTTCGCTGATCGCGTAGGCGCACATCTTGCCGGTGTTGTTGGCCACGGAGCCGGACTTCGGGAAGTTGGTCAGGGCGGAGTCACCGAGGATGTGGACATTGGGCACGTCCAGCGATTCGAAGGTCAGGTAGTCGATCGCGCACCAGTTGCCGTTGTTGCCGTTACGCACGCCGGCCATGCCGCAGACGGCGGCGGCGCGCATCGGCGGCACCACGTTGATGACATCACCCTTGACCTCGTCGAACTCGGTCCCGACCATCATCTTCTTGGCGTCGACCATGCGCGGCATGTTGTTCGGACGATAGTCGATCATGCTGTCGGCGGTGCCGTAGCCGTAGTGCTTCTTCCAGGCGGCCAGGAACAGGCCCTTCTTGGAGGCGATATCCGGGTTGCCGTCGAGCACGATGATCTTGGACCGGGGCTTGGCCTTCTTGAAGTAGGTGGCGACCTGGCAGGCGCGCTCGTAGGGGCCGGGGGGGCAGCGATACGGCGACATCGGCACGGACATCACGAAGGTGCCGCCATCGGGCATGGCTTCCAGTTGCTGGCGCAGGACGCCGGTCTGGTCGCGGCCGGCCTTCCAGGCGTGCTTGATGGTCTTGCGGGCTTCGGCGTCGTAACCCTGAACCTTGTCGTACAGCAGCTCGATACCGCCGGCCAGGACCAGACGGTCATAGGCGAAGGTCTTGCCGCCGGCGGTGGTGACGGTGCGCTTGCCGGTGTCGATGGCGGTGACCTTGTCGGCGACCCAGTTGTCCACGGCCTTCTTGACGTGGTCGTAGGGCATCTCGATGTCTTCCATCTTGTTCGTGCCGGCCAGCACCGTGTTGGAGAACGGGCAGGAGGTGAAGACGGGGTTGGGTTCGATGACGGTGATTTCGGTCTGGGGCGCCCAGGTCTTCAGGTAGCGGGCGAAGGTGGAGCCACCGAAGCCAGCGCCCACGACGACGACCTTGGGCTTGGCGCCGGCGACACCGGTGGAGGCGCAACCGGCGAGACCGGAG
>CAZONS010000368.1:0-3599 GCA_964581195.1 uncultured Thiobacillus sp.
CGTACAGCGCGCAGGCGCGATTCCCGAGAAAACCGGTCAACAGGCCGTGCTGCTTGGGCCAGAGCAGGCTGATCAGGCTGATTTCACTCATGATCAGCCCCCTGCCCGGTCGCCAGCGCGGCGCGCATCAAGGCCTGCACGGTGTCGTATTCGAGGCCGGGCCCGAGCGGCACGCCCTTCCAGGTCAGCGCCTCGGCCAGGGCCGGATTCCGGTGCCAGCCGCTGGCGAGGTCATGGATCTGCCGGTCGAGGTCGAACGCCAGCGCCCAGCGGTCCAGCACTTCGGCATGACGTGGCACGCAGGCGTCGGCCAGATCGACCGCCTGGCCGGCTGCGAAGGCGGCGGTGAGCAACTGGAACAAGGCCAGGCGGTTGGGCGGATGATCCAGATGCGCATCGAGTCGCGCCCGCCAGTCCGCCGCCGTCATGCCGAGGAAGGGCTCCAGGTCGGAAAGCCGACCGCTTGCCGCGGCCAGCGCCACCGCCTCCTGGCGCGCCAGCACCTGGCCGGTCGAACCCGCATCCGGCGACTTTTCCAGCACCACCATGAAGCGGCCGCTGGCGCGGCTGTTCAGGCGCGTGAAGCATTCCTCTTCCAGGAAGGCCAGGCATTCGAACAGGCGGTCATCCTCGGCGATCCAGGTCTTCATCCGTTCCCACACCCGGCCATGGGCCCAGCCGCGCGCCAGCCAGAAGTTCTGGTCGCCGCCCACCGTGCCGCTGTAGGGATGGATGCCGACCAGACTGACGCCGCTCGCCGTCGCGAATTCGGCCAGTTCCGCCACTTTCAGGCGCAGGTTGTAGCGCGAGGGATCCTCGCCCAGATGCCCGGCCAGCAGGGTGTCCACGTCGATGCCCTGATTCGCGGCCACCGCCTCGGCGTGGTCCCGTGAATAGACGTCGAACACCAGTCGCCCGCCCGGCCGCAACACCCGCAGCCACTCCGGCAGCACTTCGCGCCAGTTGGGAAAATGCGTCAGCACGTTGAGGGAGACGACGGCATCGAAGGCTTCGGCGGCGAAGGGAATGGCGGTGACGTCGCCCACTTCCAGGCGGATCGGGCGGCCGCCGGCGCGGCGCCGGCATTCGTCGAGCATGGCCTGGGAGCTGTCGATGCCGGTGACGGTGATGCCGCGCTCCAGCAACGGCAGGCTGGCGCGGCCGGTGCCGATGCCCACATCCAGCACGTCGCGGCCGCGAATGTGGGCGGCGATGAGGCCGGTCTCGACGCGATTGATCAGACGGTTGCCGCCGACGTTCTCGCTGACCCGCCTGGCGTACCAGTCCACCATGCGCGGATCGGCCCAGGCGCGGGTCTTGTAATCGATGATGTCGCGTTCACTGGCCATCTTGGTCCTCGTCGCTGAAGAGTTCCCAGGACACCGGTGTGCCCCGGCGCGCGTCGCGCGCCAGGCGGCGTCCCAGCAGTTGTTCGTAGTATTTGGGCGGCAGGCCCAGGCCCGGGCGGATGGCGCGCAGGTTGTCCGGACTCAAGCGCTCGCCGCGCTTGAGATCGCGCACGATGTAGAGCGAGCGGCGAAACACCCGCGAGGCCGCCTCGGCCTCGGTCGGGCCATAGCGCACCTGGCCCAGCGACCGCCAGGCACGTTCGGCTTCGACCACCAGGGCGGCAAGTTCGGCCGGCTCCAGGGAGAAGGCGGCATCGACGCCGCCCTCGGCGCGCGCCAGGGTGAAGTGTTTCTCGATCACCGTCGCGCCCAGCGCCACCGCCGCCACCGCCGCGCCGATGCCGGCGGTATGGTCGGAGAGGCCGACTTCGAGGTTGCCCTCCTCGCGGGCGAACAGTTCGCGCATGTGGGGAATCGTACGGATATGGCTGTTTTCCGGGCTGGCCGGGTAGGTGCTGGTGCATTTCAGCAGGATCAGGTCGCGGCAGCCGGCGGCGCGCGCGGCGTTCACCATCTCGTCCAGTTCCGCCAGCGTCGCCATGCCGGTGGAGACGATCATCGGCTTGCCGGTGGCCGCCACCTTGCGGATCAAGGGCAGGTCGGCATTCTCGAAGGAGGCGATCTTGTAGGCCGGCACATCCAGGGATTCGAGGAAGTCCACCGCGCCGGCATCGAACGGCGTCGAGAAGGCGATCAGGCCCAGTTCCCGCGCCCGCTGGAAGATCGGCGCGTGCCATTCCCAGGGGGTGTAGGCCTGCTGGTAGAGGGTATGCAGCGACTGGCCGCCCCAGAGCGGGTGCTCGACGTGGAATTCGCCCTCGTCCAGCGCCAGGGTCATGGTGTCCGCCGTGTAGGTCTGGATCTTCAGGGCGTGCGCCCCGGCGGCGGCGGCGGCCTCGACGATGGCCAGGGCGCGCTCGAGCGACTGGTTGTGGTTGCCGGACATCTCGGCGATGACGAAGGGCGGGTGGGCGGCGCCGATGGCGCGGCCGGCGATTTGGCAGTCAGGCGTGGACATCGAGTTCCTTCCGGTAGATCGCGTGATCCAGGGTGAAGCCCGCCGCCCGGAACGCCCCATGCGAAGCGGCATTGCCGGCGCGGATCGATGCTTCCAGGCGGCGGATTTCAGGATGGTGCTCGGCCAACCAGCGTTGCCCGGCCAGCAACATGCGGGTGCCGCCCCCGCGCCCGGCCAGACCGGGCACGAGGTAGAGCGAGACCACGGCGAGATCGGGCGAGCGCGCATCGATGTCATAACGCAACACGCCCAGTGGCTGGCCCTCCTCCTCGCCGACCAGGAGCAGCCGCAGGGGGTCCGCCAGGACGCCGGCAAACCAGCGCGCATGCGCTTCGGGCGCGATGACCTCGTCCGCGAAGGATTGCGCGCGGGTGTCGGGGTGGTTGCGCCAGGCATAAATGGCCGCGCTGTCTTCCGGTCGCGCGGCGCGCAGGTGAATGCGCTCGGCCAGCAGGTGATTGACGACGCGGTCGACGCCGCGACCATCGACCAGTTCCATGCCGCGCCGGGAAAGATGCGCGCGCAACTCCGGCAAGGCGAGGGCGTTGGCGAGGGCGCTGGCGAGGGCGTCCACCGTGACCTGCGCCGAGGTTCCCAGGTAGAGCTGGCCACCGGCCTCGGCCAGCGCGGCGGCGGGCGCGCGCTGATTGTCGGCGATGGCGATCGTCAGGCAGGGCAGACCCAGGCAGCAGCGCTCCCAGGAGGCGGTGCCGCCGGCGCCGATGGCGAGGTCGGCGGCCGCCATCAGCGCCGCCATGTCCTCGACCTGGCAATGCAGTTTCGCCGCCGGCAGCGCCTGGCAGGCGCGCTCGATTTCGGCGCGGTGCGGGTTGGCCTGGCCGATGACGACATCCACCGCCGCTGGCGTGTCCGCGAGACGGCCGATGGCGGCCAGGGCCTTGAGCGTTTCGCCCCCGGCATCGGCGCCGCCGAAGCACACCAGGATGCGGCGCACCGCCCGGCGATCGCGCGGCGTCGCGCGGCGGGCGGCGAATTGCGGTCGCAACAGGGCATGGCGGGGGCCGAACAGGGTGACACAGCCGGCGGGCAAGCGACCGGCATAGCGCGCATGCCCCTCCGGCTGCAGGTTCTGGTCGAGCAACAGGTCGCAGTCGTGCGGACGGTCGGCGAGGTCGTCGATAGCCAGGATGCGCCGCGCCTGGGCGCGCAGG
>CAZONS010000369.1:0-3598 GCA_964581195.1 uncultured Thiobacillus sp.
GTGGCCTGATCGGCTTCCAGGGCGAGTTCATGAACCTGACCCGCGGCACCGGCCTGCTCTCGCACGTGTTCGACGACTACGCCACGGTCAAGGAAGGCGGCGTCGCCGAGCGTCGCAACGGCGTCCTGATCTCCCAGGAAAACGGCGAGGCCGTGGCCTATGCCCTGTGGAAGCTGCAGGATCGCGGCCGCATGTTCGTCAGCCCCGGCGACAAGCTGTA
This sequence comes from uncultured Thiobacillus sp., assembly GCA_964581195.1. Lineage (GTDB taxonomy): Bacteria > Pseudomonadota > Gammaproteobacteria > Burkholderiales > Thiobacillaceae > PFJX01. The sequence continues at coordinate 221 of CAZONS010000369.1, forward strand.
TGAAGGCATGATCATCGGCATCCACAGCCGCGACAACGACCTCGTGGTCAACCCGGTCAAGGGCAAGCAGCTCACCAACGTGCGCGCCTCCGGCACCGACGAAGCCGTGCGCCTGGTGCCGCCGATCGCGCTGTCCCTGGAATCCGCGATCGAATTCATCGCCGACGACGAACTGGTCGAACTCACCCCGAAGACCATCCGTATCCGCAAGCGCTTCCTCAACGAGCACGACCGCAAGCGCGCCGCGCGCGAAGGCTGAATGTAACGCCGGCGTCTCGCCGGCATGGCACGTCGGAGTACGCGGTAAAGCCGCTAATCCGACCTACATGGTTTCTCCCCGATGAGCCGCTTTTTTCAAACCCTGTTCGCCAAACCGCAACCGGTGCCCGCGCCGGACGCGGCGGATTGGGACAGGGCGCTGAATCTGCCGTTGTTCGCCGGCTTCGGCGAAGCGGACTACAAACACCTGCAAACCCTGGCCGAGCAACTCCTGGCCGACAAGACCTTTACTCCCGTCGCCGGCGCCCATCCCACGGGCGCGGATATCGCCGCCATCGCCGCCCGCGCCGCCCTGCCCATCCTGAAACTGGGCGCGTCCTGGTACGAGGGCTGGCGGGAAGTGGTGCTCTACCCCGCCCAGTTCATCCACGACGCCGAGGAAATGGACGAGCACGGCATCGTCCACGCCATGCATCATGTGCGCAGCGGCGAGGCCTGGGCCGGCGGCCCGCTGGTCCTGTCGCTGGACGATCTGCAATGGTCCGGCCGCGGCGAGGGGTATGACGTGGTGATCCACGAATTCGCGCACAAGCTGGACATGGCGAATGGCAAGGGCGGTGGCGGCGTCAACGGTCTGCCGCCGCTGCATGGCGACATGAAGGTGGAAGACTGGGCGGCGGCGTTCAATGCCGCCTTCACGGATTTCCGCCGCCGCGTCGAGGCCGGCGAGGACACGGACATCGACCCCTACGCGGCGGAGAGCCCGGCCGAATTCTTCGCCGTGCTGACAGAATACTTTTTCGATTTGCCGGAGGCGCTGGTCGAAGCGTACCCGGCGGTATATGAACAGATGCGCCGGTTCTACCGGCAAGACCCGATGGAGCGCTTCTATGACACTTCAAATTCATGACCACAAGCACGCGCACGACATCTGCGACAAGTGCATTTTCGATACCGACACCCACCACTTCGAGGCCGATGTGGTCGAAGCGTCCAAGGACCATCTGGTGATGGTCGACATGTGGGCGGACTGGTGCGGCCCCTGTCACTTCCTCACCCCGGTGCTGCTCAAGGTCATCCCCACCTACCAGGGCCGCGTCCGCCTGGCCAAGGTCGAGGTGGACGAGGGTGACAACATGAAGATCGCCGGTCGCCACGGCGCCCGCGGCTTCCCCACCGTCGTGCTCTACAAGAACGGTGTCGAGGTCGACCGCTTCCACTCCGCCAAGCCGGAACACTTCGTGCGCGAGTTCATCGAGAAGCATCTGGACTGACGCCGGCGCTACACGACTCCCCATGCTTCCGCCCGCCCGCCGCACCGCCGACATCGAGCCCTTCCGCGTCATGGCCGTCCTGGCGCGGGCGCGGGCGCTGGAAGCCGAGGGCCGCGACATCGTCCACATGGAGGTGGGCGAGCCGGATTTCCCCACCCCGGAACCCATCGTCGAGGCCGGCATCGCCGCCCTGCGCGCCGGCCACACCCACTACACCCCGGCGCTGGGCCTGCCCGCCCTGCGCGAGGCCATCGCCGGGCATTACCACGAACGTCATGCCGTGGCCATCGACCCCGGTCGGGTGGCCATCACCCCCGGCGCTTCCGGCGCCCTGTTGCTGGTGATGGCGGCGCTGTTCGACCCAGGCGACGAAGTCCTGCTGGCCGACCCAGGCTACCCCTGCAACCGACATTTCGCGCGCGTGGTGGAAGCGCGCGGCGTCGGTGTGCCGGTGGGTCCGGACACCGCCTTCCAGTTGACCGCGCAACGGGTCGAACAGCACTGGGGCCCGCGTACCCGGGGCGTGCTGGTGGCCAACCCCGGCAATCCCACCGGCACGGTGATCGACGCCGCCGAACTGCGCGCCATCCATGAAGTGGTGAAGGCGCGCGGCGGCTGGCTGATCGTCGACGAGATCTACCATGAGCTGATCTACGACCGGGAAGAAGCGAGCGCCGCCACCCTCGGCGACGAGGTGATCGTCATCAACAGCTTCTCCAAGTATTTCCTGATGACCGGCTGGCGCCTGGGCTGGCTGCTGGCGCCTCCCGCGCTGATGCCGGCCATCGACCGCCTGGCGCAGAACCTCTTCCTCTCCGCTCCCACCGTCGCCCAGCACGCCGCCCTCGCCGCCCTGGCGCCGGCCACACGCCCACTGCTGGAAGCACGCAAGGCCGAACTGCGCGGGCGCCGCGACCTGCTGCTGCCGGGACTGCGCCGTCTGGGCTTCGACATACCGGTGGAGCCGGGTGGCGCCTTCTATCTCTACGCCGACATCGGCCGCTTCGGCCTCGATTCCGAAACGTTCGCGGAAAGGCTGCTGCTGGAAGCCGGCGTCGCCATCACCCCGGGCACCGATTTCGGCGCGCACCAGGCCGCGCGGCATGTGCGTTTCGCCTACACCACCAGCGGCAGCCGCATACGCGAAGCGCTGAGCCGCATCGCGGCGTGGTCGCCCTGAGTGTCTTCGACGATAATGCCGCACCTCAAGCCGGCCACCCGCCCCTGACGCCATGCCCAAAGACTCCCCGGCCTTCAAGATCAAGAACGCCAACCTGCCGCTGTTCGTGCTCCATGCGATGACGCCGGACATGGCCCGGTTCAAGCAGCAACTGGAAGCGCATCTCGCCCAGATGCCCGACTTCTTCGCCGGCGCGCCGGTGGCGCTGGGACTGGCGGCCATCGCCGAGGCCGAGGCGACCCCGGATTTCGCCGATCTGGCGGCTTTCATGCGGCAACGCGGCATGGCCATCGCCGGCGTGATCGGCGGCTCCGAAGCGCAACGCCACGCCGCCCGCGAGGCTGGACTGGGACTGTTCCCGGAGCCGCGCGCCGCGAAAAGACCGGTGGAAGCGCTCGAACCGGCGCCGGAACCCGCTCCCGAACCCCAGGCCAGCGCGGCCGTGACACCGCCCCCCGTCGCCGTCGCGGCGCGCCGGCCCAGCCTGGTGATCGACAAGCCGGTGCGCGCCGGTCAGCGCATCCACGCCGAGGGCGGCGACTTGGTGGTGCTGGCCATCGTCAACGCCGGCGCCGAACTGATCGCCGATGGCGACATCCACGTCTATGCGCCCCTGCGCGGCCGGGCGCTCGCCGGCGCCCGCGGCGACACCGCCGCGCGCATCTACGCCCAGAGCATGGAGGCGGAACTGGTCTCCATCGCCGG
>CAZONS010000370.1:0-3570 GCA_964581195.1 uncultured Thiobacillus sp.
CGGCGGCATCTTCACGGGGCCGACGCATCGCTACATGGCGCCCCTGCATGTGAAACCGGCATGCATGCGCTGCCATGCCGACCAGGGCTACAAGGTCGGCGACATCCGCGGCGGCATCTCGATCAGCATGCCCGCCGACGGTCTGGCCGTGATCGCCCGGCAACGGCGGCTCGATGAACTCTGGCAGCATCTCCTCGGCGCCTTCGCCGTCGCCGGCCTCGGGCATCTGCTCGTCTGGCGCGCGCGCCGCTCCTACCAGGCCCTGCGGGAGATCAACCAGCGCCAGGAAGCCATCATCGCCGAGCGCACCCACGAACTGCGCGAGGCCAACACGGCGCTGGAGGGCGACATCGACGCGCGCCGCCGCGCGGAAGCGGAACTGGAGGTGCTGGTGACCAAGCGCACCGCCGCCCTGCGGGAAGCGGAAACACGCTACCGCACGGTCGCGGACTTCACCTATGACTGGGAAACCTGGATCGATCCGGAGGAGCGCTGGCTCTATTGCTCCCCCTCCAGCGAGCGCATCACCGGCCATGCCGCCCACGAGTTCATGCGCGACCCGAAGCTGTTCCTCGACATCATCCACCCCGAGGACCGGGCGAAGATGGCCGACCATCTGCATGAATCACATCGCGAGGCGGGAAGATTCACCGTCTTCAACTTTCGCGTCGTGCGTCCGGACGGCAGCCTGATCTGGCTGGAGCACGCCTGCCAGCCGGTGTTCGACGAAACGGGCAGACATCTCGGCCAGCGCGCCTCCAACCGCGACATCACGGAGCGCATTCAGGCGGAGGCCACCCTCTCCATCGCCAAGGACGCCGCCGAAGCGGCCAACCGGGCGAAGAGCGCCTTCCTCGCCAACATGTCGCACGAACTGCGCACCCCGCTCAATGCCATACTCGGCTTCGCCCAGATCCTGGAGGGAGACTCGCGCATCCCCGGCGACGCGCGCCACAATCTCGCCACCATCAATCGCTCCGGCCGCCACCTCCTCACCCTCATCAACGACGTCCTCGACCTCTCGCGCATCGAGGCCGGTCGCGCCCAGGTCATGAACGAGGTCTTCGAACTGCGCGAGGCGCTCCTCGCCGTCGAGGAAATGATCCGTATCCGCGCCGACGCCAAGAATCTGGACTTCATCGTCGAACACCCGGCGGACCTGCCCCGCCATGTCCTGGGTGACGCTCACCGCCTGCGCCAGGTGCTGATCAACCTGCTCGGCAACGCCGTCAAATACACCGACCAGGGCCGCATCACCCTGCGCACCCGCCTCCAGCCGGAGCATCACATCCGGTTCGAGGTGGGCGACACCGGCCCCGGCATCGCCAGGGAAGATCAGGAACACATCTTCCAGGCCTTCTATCAGACCGAGGCCGGCAGCGCCAAGGGCGAGGGCACCGGGCTCGGCCTGGCCATCAGCCGCGAGTTCGTCCGCCTCATGGGCGGCGAACTGACGGTGGAAAGCGTGCCCGACCAGGGCAGCCGCTTCAGTTTTTCCATCCCGCTGACCGAAGCGGACACGCCGCCGCATGCCAGTCACGGCGGCCGCGTCGTCGGCCTGGCGGCGGGACAGCCCGCGCCACGCATCCTGATCGCCGAGGACAACGCCGACAACCAGCAGGTGGTGCTGCAACTGCTGGCGCGGATCGGCGCCGAGGCCCGCATCGCCCGGGATGGCCGCGAGGCGGTCGACCTGTTCAAGTCCTGGCTGCCGCAACTCATCCTGATGGACATGCGCATGCCGGAAATGGACGGCTACGCCGCCACCCGCGCCATCCGCGCCCTGCCCGCCGGCGCCACGCTGCCGATCGTGGCCCTCACCGCCTCAGCCTTCGAGGAGGATCGCGACAAGGTGCTGGCCGCCGGCTGCGACGAGATGGTGCGCAAACCCGTCGAGGAAACCCGCCTGTTCGAGGTCATCGGCCAGCTGCTCGGGCTGACCTTCGACCACGCCGAAGTGGTCGGTGACGCGGCGCCGCCCGCGGGCGGCCTCACCGCCCTGCCCGCCGCGACACTGCGGGAACTGGCGGACGCGGCCAGCGCCCTGGACAAGGAAGCCATCCTGGAGATCGTCGCCCGCCTGCGCGCCAGCCACGCCGACGAGGCCCACATCATCGCCGGCCTGGTCGAGAACTATCGATTCGATCTATTGCTGGAACACTGCGGCGGCGCCTGATCCGAGCCGGACGCTCGTCGAAAGGACGGAAATACCCGATCTGGATCAATTGCCCGCGCGGTCATGCCGACACGGGAAGTCACAAGGGGCTAGTATGACTGGCCCGCGCATGACGGGAGTCGTAACGGATCGACATCCATCCCACCTCTGGAGACACCCATGAATCGAATCGCCATCCTGTTCGCCGCTCTCGCCACCGCCGGCATGGTCCAGGCCGCCGACACCCCGCCCAGCGCCGCCGCGCCCGCCACCCCGCAGGCCTGGGCCGGCAAGATGCTGGACCCCACCCAGAACGCCTCCGCCTTCAAGGACCCCGCCGCCTTCCAGCAGTGGAGCAACGCCATGATGAACCCGGCCACCTCGATGGCCATGATGCAGCAGGGCATGGACCCGAATACCGCCATCCGCATGCTCTCCGGCATGATGAATCCGGCCGCCATGCAGAACTACATGCAGTTCAGCGACCCCAACATCGCCATGAAGTGGATGGCCGCCGGCATCGACCCCCGCTTCGCCACCGCGCTGCTGAGCCAGGGACTCAACCCGAACGCCTACCTGAACATGATGCAGGCCCCGGTCAGCCCGCAGATGCTGGGCATGGGCGCGCAGATGCTGAACCCCGGCATGTACGGCAACTGGATGACCGCCCCCATGAACCCCGCCGCGATGAACGCCATGATGGCCCCCATGAACCCCGGCATGTACACCAACTGGATGGGCGCCGGCATGAACCCCAACACCTATGGCCCCTGGGGCCAGATGATGACCATGCCCGCCGCCATGCCCGCGATCGACCCCGCCCTGCTGATGAAAATGCTGCAGGCGATGCCGGCCCCGGCCGCGCCGCCAGCCGCGAAGTAAGCCCGGCCCGCCCCCGCCCGGTCTCCGGGCCAGCCACCCGACTCCGCGAGGGGTCGGGTGTTTTTTTGCCGGCATGGAACGCATGGATGCGGGCGAGCACTGGGATAATCGCGCGACCTGCGCCCCCGGAACGCCCTCCCGACATGAACACCTCGTCATCGCCCACGGAAACGAAATCCTGGAAAAACACGATCTGTGCCGGCATGGGGAAAAAGTTGAACTCGATGGCAGGATGGCGCCGAGAATGAAGGAATGGACGCTCCCACGCGCCTCCCGCATCATGGGCGGCAAAACAGGGTTGAGACACCGCGCATGAACCAAGACCTACACAAAACACTCTGGGCGACCGCCGACAAACTGCGGTCGAACATGGATGCCGCCGAATACAAGCATGTCGTCCTCGGACTCATCTTCCTCAAATACATCTCCGACGCCTTCGATGAACGCCTCAACGAACTGAAGCGGGAATTCGCCGACCCGAACAGCGAACTTTTCGTCGGCGAAGCCAGCCAGTTCGAACATCTCCTGGAAGA
>CAZONS010000371.1:0-3565 GCA_964581195.1 uncultured Thiobacillus sp.
GCGAATCCATGCCGGTGATCTGGACGCGGCCGCCGCCGATCTCCTCGCGGATCACGGGCGCGGTGACCACTTCGGTCTTGCCCTTCTCGATCAGCAGGATGGCCATGCGCTTGCCCACGTTCTCGCGGGTGACGTTCTTGAACAGGCGGGCGCCGCGACCGTCGAGGTTGAGGTGGACGGCGGCCTCGTTGGTCTGGCTGTCGAAGCCGGGCTGGGCGTCGGTGATGTAGTCGCCGGTCAGCACCACGGACTTTTTCACCAGCACCGGGCGACCGTCGCGCTCGTAATACAACTCGGTGCCGAACGGCACCTGGCCGACGGTGGCGGCCTGGACCGTGGCCGGGTCCTGCATCCGTTCCTCGTCGACCATGCGGATTTCCAGGGTGGCGGTGCGGCCGAGGATCTCCTTGGCCTTGGCGGTGTCCTGCACGCCGGGCAGTTGCACCACGACGCGGTCGACCCCCTGCTGCTGGATCACCGGCTCGGCGACACCGAGCTCGTTGACCCGGTTGCGCAGGGTGGTCAGGTTCTGCTGCAGCGCATATTCCTGGGTCTTCACCTTGGCCTGCTGCTTCAGGCTGCCGCTGAGCGCGAATTCGTCGCCGCCTTCACTGTCGACCAGTTGCAGGTCCGGGTAGTTCTCCTCGATCGCCTTGCGCGCGGCATCGCGCTGCACGGCGTCACGGAATCTCACCGTCACCTGCTCGCCATCGCGGCCGATACCGGTGTAGCGCACCTTGTTCTCGCGCAGCAGGGTGCGGATGTCGCCCTGGTAGCGCTCGGCCGCCTTCTCCAGCGCCTTGGGCATGTCCACCTGCAACAGGAAGTGGACGCCGCCGCGCAGGTCGAGACCCAGGTTCATCGGCAGCGCGCCCAGGGAGGCCAGCCAGTGCGGCGAGGCCGGCAAGAGGTTGAGCGCGACGATATAACCCTGGCCAAGCGCGGCCTGCAACGCATCCTTGGCCTTGATCTGGACATCGGTGCCGGCGAAGCGCACCTTGACGCCGCGCTCGTCCAACGCCACCCCCTGACTGGCGATGCCGGCCGCGCTCAAGGCGTTCTCCACCTTGTTCAGCAGGGCCGTATCCACCTTTTCCGTGGTCCTGATCGGCAGCACCTGGACCGCCGGCACCTCACCGAAGAAGTTGGGCAGGGTGTAGATGAACGAGATCAGCAGGGCAACGCCGATGACGAGATACTTCCAGAGGGGATAGCGGTTCATGTGGTGAGTGGTGAGTGGCGAGTGGCGAGTGGTGAGTGGCGAGTGGTGAGTGGTGAGTAGCGAGCGGCAAGTGGCTTCCTGCTACTCGCCACTCGCGACTGGCCATTCAAATATCCTTGATCGTTCCCTTGGGCAGCACGGTCTGCACGGCGCCGCGCTGGAAGTGGGACTCCACGCCACCGCCGATGTCGAGGGTGATGTACTGTTCGGAGACCTTGACCACGCGGCCGACCTGACCGCCGGCGGTGATGACCTCATCGCCCTTGGCGATGCCTTCCTGCATCTTCTTCTGGTCCTTGGCGCGCTTCATCTGCGGGCGGATGATCATGAAGTAGAACAGGGCGAACAGCACGACCAGGGGCAGGAAGCTCATGATCGGATCGGGTTGCGCGGGATCGGCGGCGTAAGCGGGAGAAATCAGCATGGTGAGCAATGACGGGAATGAAAAACCGCCGCATTCTAGCAGCCCCGTGTGTCAAGCTCCCGCGACTGAAACACTTTGATGCGTTGCCGCAGATCCGGATGCGTCGAAATCAGGGTGGCCGCGGCGGCGGCGTGACCGCCTTCCAGGCGCAGCAGGAGGTCGGCGAAACGATGCGGTGGCAGACAGGCACGCTGCATCAGGTCCATCGCATAGGCATCCGCCTCGGACTCCATCGACCGCGAATAGCCGCTTTGCAGCAGCAACGCGGGCACCCCGCTGGCCAGGTCGCCGATGCCGGGCAGATCGCCGACGAACAGTTGCGACAGCAGCACCCCCCCGGCCCCCGCCAGCACCTGGCGCAGACCGTGGCGATGCCGGACATGCGCGAGCTCATGCGCGGCCACCGCGATCAGCTCATCGTCGTGGCGCGCCAGATTCACGATCTCATCGGTGAACCCCAGGGTCCCGCCGGGCAGGGCCATCGCATTGGCGCCGATGGCGCCGCCGCCACGAAACACCATGCGCCAGGACGGACAGTCGCCCGCGGCGGCGCAAACCGCTTCCAGGCGTTGCCGCAAGGCGTCCTGCCGCGACTCCGCGAGGCCACTCGGCCGCAGCGCCCAGCGATCCAGCGCCGACAGGGTCTGCGCGCCCATGCCGGACTCGACGCCCGCCGGCACTCGTTCGACGGCGGCCGCCGCCAGCCACGGCAGACCGTGGCGCGCTCCCAGCCAGATCGCCGCGACTCCGAGGCTCAAGGCGAGCAGCGCCACCCATAACCGCGACTCCAGGGCAAACACGCCCGCGCCCAGGCGCCCCTGGCCGAGCCGCCGCGCCAACCGTTCGATCGCCGCCTGATCGTCGCCATGCAGTTCGCCCGCGTCGGCCAGATAGATGACGCGCGGCGCGGCGCCAAGACGATCGCCGACACGCACGTGGCGCAGGGGCACCCGGGTCACGTCCGCCGCCTCGATCACGCGCAACGCGTCGGCGTCCACCTCCACCCGCACCGCGCGCGCCACACTGCCCCGGCCATCGAAATAGCGGGCGGGGAATGCGCTCATGCGATGCCCAGATCCACGTCGAACACATCCGCCATTTCCGAACCGGTGGCGCTGACACCGGCCCCGGCGACGGCGACGAAGCCGTCCAGACCGTTCTCCGGGCCGACCACGGCGAGGTTGTCCAGCCAGTAACGGGCCGTGCGCACCCGCGCCCAGGGAATGTACAGCCCCAGGGTCAGCAGGATCAGCAGAAGGTTGGAGGCATAGAGGCCGATGAGACCGCGCGCGCTGTGGCGACCGGCAAAACCCAACTCGCCGAAACGCGTGCCCTTGAAGGTCAGGCGCGCGATACGCGCCTGCACATAGCCGGCGGCGACGGGGACGACGGCGAACAGCGCCAACACGCCCAGACCCAGCAGGGCGAACGTCTCGGGTCGCCCGAGCGGGCCATCCCCATGCAACGAGGCCAGGAAGACACTGCCCGCCACGATCAGGACCACCGGCGCCAGCATGACCAGACCGGCATTCAGAAACACCCCGTAGAAGGCGCGGGCCCGCCCCTCGTAGCGGGCCTGGGTCGCGCCATAGGCATGATTGCCGGCGACGAACGCGGCCTTGCGGTACAGAAGGTAGGGCAGCAACAGACCCAGGCTCAACACCAGCAGGCTGCTCCAGCCGATGAAGATGCGGATGGCCTCGCCGAGATCGCCTCTGAAATCGAAACGCAGGCCGCGATGACTGCTGTTGCGGGCGTTGAACCGCAGGGCGCGCACCACCAGCCAGGGGGACGCGAGGAAGAACAGCGCCAGCAGGATGAGGGACAGCCAGGGCAGACCCTGCTGCGCCACGGAATAGACCAACAGTAGACCGAAGGCGATCAGGCGTCCCTTGAGGATGGCGACGGGATCGGCCAGG
>CAZONS010000372.1:0-3500 GCA_964581195.1 uncultured Thiobacillus sp.
CGGTGCCGAGCGCGCTGATCGACCTGTCCCTGAACAAGACCGCCAGTTCCATGACCCCGCAGGTGGGCAGCGCCATCACGTTCACGGTGAGTGTGGCCAACGCCGGTCCCAGTGGTGCGACGGGCGTGCAAGTCATTGACCTGCTCCCCGCCGGCTACACCTACGTTTCCAGCACCGTCAGCCAGGGCAGCTATGTCAGCGGCACGGGCCTGTGGACGGTGGGCAGTATTGCCAAGGACGCCACGGCGACCCTGACGGTGACCGCCACGGTCAACGCCAGCGGCCCCTACGCCAACACGGCGGAAGTGACGGCGGCGAACGAGACCGACAGCGACTCGACCCCGAACAACCACGACGGCAACGAAGACGACCAGAAGACGGTCACCCCGGTGCCGCTGGCCAGTCTGTCGGGCAAGGTCTATCTCGATCGCAACAACAACGGCGTGGTGGATAGTGGCGAAACCGGATTCCCCGGGGTGAGCATCCAACTCACCGGTACGGACGATCAGGGCAATGGCGTCGATATCACGGTGCAGACGGATGCCGACGGGGTATTCAGCTTTGCCGACCTGCGCCCCTCGGACAGCGCCGGTTACACCCTGACCGAGACCCAACCTGCCGCTTTCCTGGATGGACGCGAGAGCGTGGGTCAGGTGGATGGCAGTGCTTCGGGTACGGCGGCCAACACCGGTTTCGACGACACGGCGGCCAACAACCGGATTACCGCCATCCTGCTGGGCGCCGGTCAGAGTGGGACGGATTACCTCTTTGGTGAGCGTGGCGCGCGCTTGAATGGCTATGTCTACGTGGATACCAATGGCAACGGTGTCAAGGATCCGGGAGAGACCGGCCTGTCGGGCGTCCCCGTGACGCTTTCCGGAACCACCACGGGCGCGGTGAACATCTGCACGCTCCTCGGAACGGCGGCCTGTACCGTCACCAGCGGCGCGGACGGTGCCTACGCTTTCGAAGGCTTGCCGACCGGCCTCTACACGCTGGTCGAGGACCAAACGGTCGTGAACCTGATCAAGGATGCCGGCGGCAACGCGCTCTACAGCGATGGCAAGGAAACCGCCGGTCTGGCGGGCGGCGAAGTGGTCAACGACTTCTTCGGCAGCCAGGCTGAATACAACCGCATCCGGAATATCAACATCACCCAGGCGCTGATGAGCAGCCTGAACGGCGACGTGTCGGGCAACCTGTTTGGTGAAGTGCCGCGCGCGGCCAATCCGCTGGTGCTCAAGCCGCCCATCGTCAATGGCTACGTCTGGCTGGATCGCGATCACAGCCGTCAGCGTCCGGTCGACGGCAGCATGGAAGGCCTGTCCGGATGGTCCATCGGGCTGTTCCAGAACCAGAGTCTGCTGTGCACGGTGACCACCGATGACCGCGGCTTCTACCAGTTCGACAACCTGCATTGCCCGGGTTACGAGAACGGCTTGCCGATCAGCAGCACGCCTGGAGACTTCTCCATCTCCTTCAGCAAGGCCAGCAACCGACTCGCCAATGTGCCGATCTCCGGTGGTGACGCGGGCGAGGCCAAGCAGGGTGAGATCGTCGGCATCACCCTGCGCGATGGCGACGAGGTCACCGAGCAGAACATGCCGCTGGATCCTTCCGGCATCGTCTACGACGCCGTGACCCGGCAGCCGGTGGCGGGTGCGACGGTGCGTATCGACTACCTGGGCGCGGGCGCGTTCGACCCGGCCAACCATCTGCTGGGCGGCTCCGCTTCCCAGGTTCAGGTGACGGGCGTGGATGGTCTCTATGCCTTCTTCCTGCAGAACGCCTATCCGAGCGGCGAGTATCGGCTGACGGTGACGGCGCCGGCGGGCTATCTCAACGCCACCTCGGTGATGATCCCGGTCTGTACCGGCATCATCGATGCGCTCGCGTTGCCGACCCCGCTACTGGTGCAGGGTTCCAATGTGCCGCCTCCGGCTGGAACGCCGCTGCACAACGCGGCGACCTGTCCGACCTCCAGTCTTGCGTTCACGACGGCCGCGCCCTGGAGCAATGGCCAGGAAACCACGCAGTACTACTTCCGTTTCAACATCACCAACGGAGTTTCCGCGCACATCCTGAACAACCACATTCCGGTGGACCCGTTGCAGGGCGGCAATATCGTGATGACCAAGACCACGCCGCTGATGAATGTCACCCGTGGCGATCTGGTGCCTTACACCATCACCGCCCGCAACACGCTGCCCGGCGCGCTCGCCGCGATCGACATCCAGGATCTGATTCCACCCGGCTTCAAGTACAAGCAGGGCAGCGCCAGCTTCGACGACGATTGCGACGGCCCGCTGCCGACCGTGTCGCTGGAGCCGACCGTGAATGTCCGTACCCTCACCTGGGCCAACCATGCCTTCACCGCCAGCGGCACGCCGCAGGCCTGCAAGCGCATCAAGCTGATCCTGGTGGTGGGTTCCGGTGTCGGCGAGGGCGAGTACACCAACCAGACCTGGTCGATGAACAGCGTGGCGGGTGTCCAGATCTCCAACACCGCCATCGCCACGGTGCGCATCGTCCCCGACCCCACCTTCGACTGCACCGACATCATCGGCAAGGTGTTCGATGACCAGAATGCCAACGGCTATCAGGATGACGGCGAGCCGGGCATCCCCAACGTCCGCGTCGCCACCGCGCGCGGTCTGTTGGTGACCACCGACAAGGACGGCCGCTTCCACGTCGCCTGCGCCGTGATTCCGCAGGCGCAGCGCGGTTCCAACTTCATCATGAAGCTGGACGAACGCACGCTTCCCTCGGGCTATCGGCTCACCACCGAGAACCCGCGTGATGTGCGCGCGACCCGGGGCAAGCTGGTGAAGCTCAACTTCGGCGCCGCCATCCATCGCGTGGCGCGGGTGGAATTGACCGACGCGGCCTTCCTGTCCGGCAAGGCCGAACCGGCCACCGCGCTGGCGAAAGCCATCGAGCGTTTGCCCAAGTCCTTGCGGGCCAAGCCGTCCATCGTCCGCCTGGCCTATCGCAAGACCACGGAGGAGGGCCGCCTCATCGAGGATCGCCTGCGCGAGGTGCGGGAGCGTCTTGAACGACTATGGAAAGAACAAGGATGTTGCTACACCCTGGTATTCGAGGAAGAAATCTTCGAGCGGTCCAATCGCAAGCAAAGGGGCGTGAAATGAACAAGAAACTCCTTTGCCTGTTGCTGGAAGGTCTCCTGGTTTCCGGTTCGACCTTCGCCGCCGACGCGGAGAAGATCCGTCATTGTCAGGTGAATGATGCCTGCGTGCCCTGCAAGAAGGATTCGAACGGCCAGGAGGATAAATCCTGCCGCGCGGTGCATGGCAAGCGCATCGATCATGGCGCCAGCCTCGGCGCGTTCGCCGCGCCGGCCAATACGGAACGGGAACTGGGTACGGAAACCTACGTGCTCTCAGATGCCACTCTGCACCTGCCGGTGATGAAGGCGACCGCGATGCCGTCGCCCCGGGTGGCGCGGGCGTCCCCGCCCGCATCGCCGCGGGCGTCCCCGC
>CAZONS010000373.1:0-3482 GCA_964581195.1 uncultured Thiobacillus sp.
GACGCTGTTCGCCGCCCGCCGACCCGAGTCGATCTATCAGCGCCTGGTTTCACACTGGGACGACCCGGCGAGCGTGGTGCTCGGCGCGAGCGAGCCCACGACGGTCGTCACCGACCCCGCGCGCGGGCTGGCCTGCGATGACTTCGCGCAGCGCATGATGTATCTCGACCTGGTTTCCTACCTGCCCGACGACATCCTGGTGAAAGTGGACCGCGCGGCGATGGGCGTGTCCCTGGAAACCCGGGTGCCGCTGGACATGAAGATTCGCGCCGGACAGGGGAAGTGGCTGTTGCGCCAGGTGCTTTACCGCCATGTCCCCAGGCACTTGATCGAACGGCCGAAGATGGGTTTCGGCGTGCCGGTCGATGTCTGGCTGCGTGGCCCGCTCAAGGATTGGGCGGAAGCGTTACTCGACGAGACGCGACTCCGGCGCGAGGGCTACTTCGCCCCGGCGCCGATCCGGCAGAAATGGGCCGAACATCTCTCGGGCCGCCGCAACTGGGCTTATCACTTGTGGGATGTGTTGATGTTCCAGGCCTGGCTGGAGGCGCAAAGCCAGCCGCAGCCAGCCTGAACCCCGCGAACACGCTCGCTTTCGTCTAATATGCAACTCCACTGAATAATAGACGCAATTCATGGACTATCCCCGCACTCTCGTCCGCCACATCGTCGAGGCCTCCAGGCATTTCCCCGTACTCATGGTCACCGGCGCGCGGCAGGTCGGGAAAACCACCCTGTTGCGCTCGCTGTGCGCGGCCGATCGCGCGTATGTCAGCCTGGACGACCCGTTGGTACTCGGCCTCGCAAAATCGGACCCGGCGCTGTTTCTCCAGCGGTATCCGCCACCGCTGCTGATTGACGAAGTCCAGTACGCGCCCGAGTTGTTGCCGCACATCAAGATGGCGGTCGATGCGGCGCGGCATCCCGGTCTGTATTGGCTGACGGGTTCGCAGCCTTTCCATTTGATGGAGGGGGTATCGGAATCGCTGGCGGGGCGCATTGCGGTCATCACTCTATTGGGCTTATCCCATCGGGAATCCTTGCGCCAGGGCGACTTGCCCTTGCCGTCTTTCCTGCCCGAGACGGAAGTATTGCGGCAATGGCAGGCTTCGAGCGCGCCGCTCGATCTAGATGCGCTGTACGCGCGTATATGGCGCGGCGCATTCCCAGCGCTGGCGGCTGATGCCGGGATGAGCAGCGCGTTGTTCCATGCTTCTTATCTCCAGACCTATCTGCAAAGGGACGTGCGAGACTTGGCGCGGGTGGGTGACGAAATGGCATTCTTGCGCTTCGTCAAGGCGGCGGCGGCGCGGACCGGGCAGTTGCTCAATATCGCCGAGTTGTCACGCGACGCCGACGTGTCCCCCAACACCGGCAAGCACTGGATGTCGATTCTGGAAGCCTCCGGGCTGGTTTATCTGTTGCAGCCCTGGCATGGCAATGTGACCAAGCGCCTGATCAAGACGCCCAAGCTGTACTTTCTCGATACCGGGCTGGCGGCCTATCTGACGCAATGGAGCAGCCCGCAAACACTGGAAGCCGGCGCGATGTCGGGGGCGATGTTCGAAACCTGGGTGGTGGGCGAACTGTTGAAGAGTTACTGGCACAGGGGACGCCAGGCGCCGTTCTATTTCTTTCGCAACAAGGATCAGCGCGAGATCGATGTATTGATCGAAAGCGACGGCAAGCTTTACCCCATCGAGTGCAAGAAATCGGCGGCGCCGGGCCGCGACGCGTTGGCGGCGATGACCACCCTGGCGAACCTGGGGGTGCCGATGGGGCCGGGCGCGGTGATTTCGATGGTGACGTCGATGTTGCCCTTGAACCGCGAGGTGATGGCGGTGCCGGCCTGGGTGTTGTGATGAAACTCCTCTTCCTGGTCACCGAGGACTGGTATTTCGTCTCGCATCGCCTGCCATTGGCGGTGGCGGCGCGCGCGGCGGGATACGAGGTGGTGGTGGCGACCCGCGTGCGCGACAAGGCGGCCGCCATCGAGGCGGCTGGGGGTTCGCGTGATTCCGATCGAGATGGATCGCGGCGGCATGAACCTCCCGCGCGAACTGGCCACGCTGTTTCGGCTCTGGCGACTGTATCGGCGCGAACGGCCGGACATCGTTCACCATGTGGCATTGAAGCCGGTCTTGCTGGGGGGCGTGGCGGCGCGACTGGCTGGCGTGCGCGCGGTGGTCGGCGCGGTGGCGGGGCTGGGTTTTCTGTTCAGCGGCGACCGGCGCGCCTCGCGGGTGGCCAGGCTGTTGAAATGGTCGCTCCCCGGTCTGATCGGGCGGGGGTTCGCCATCGTCCAGAATCCGGAAGATGCGGCCATGTTGGCCGACTGTGGCGTCGCCTCTGCGCGTATCCGCCTGATCCGCGGCGCGGGGGTGGATATAAATTGCTTTTCACCCCGACCAGAATTGCCCGGCACGCCGCTGGTGGTACTGCCGGCGCGGATGCTGCGGGACAAGGGTGTGGGCGAATTCGTCGAAGCGGCACGCATGCTGCGTGAGCAGGGCGTAGCGGCGCGTTTCGCTCTCGTCGGCGCCCCCGATCCCGCCAATCCGGCCAGCATTTCCGCAACGGAACTGCGGACATGGGCGGCGGCAGGCGTGGTCGAATGGTGGGACCAGCGCGAGGACATGCCCGAGGTCTACGCGGCCTGTCATGTGGTGTGCCTGCCGTCCTACCGGGAAGGCTTGCCCAAGGCGCTGCTGGAGGCGGCGGCTTGCGGCCGGGCCATCGTGACGACCGATGCGCCAGGCTGCCGGGAAGTCGTGCGCGACGGTGACAATGGCTTGCTGGTACCTGTACGCAACGCGACGGCTTTGGCGATGGCCCTGCGCCGCCTGCTGGCGGATGGCGGATTACGCCGCGTCATGGGCGCGCGCGGGCGGGAGATTGCCGTGGCGGCGTTTTCGGTCGAACGGGTGGTGAGCGAAACCCTCGCGCTTTATCGGGAGTTGAAGTGAAGACAGACCGCGCAATCGAAGCCGATCGGCCATCGAGAAATGTTGTAGCACCGGCATCCTTGCCGGCGTCTTTCGCCAATAGCCGGCTGGCCCTAAAGGATACCGATCCTACGGGCCATAAAGCCGGCGCTACAGGATGCCCATGAGCCAGCGCGTCCTCGTCACCGGCGCCAACGGCTTCATCGGCCGCGCGCTGTGCCTGGCGCTGGCGGTGGGATTTACCGTAAGGCGGGCGGTGCGCGTGGGCGCAACCCCCGAGACGTTCGCAGTCGGCGACATTGGCCCGGACACCGACTGGCGCGCGGCGCTGAAGGGGTGCGCGGCGGTGGTGCATCTGGCGGCGCGGGTGCATGTGAGGCGCGAGACGACGGAAGACGCGGAAGCGGCCTTTCACACGGTGAACACCGAAGGCACCCTGAACCTGGCGCGCCAGGCCGCCGCCGCCGGGGTGAAGCGTTTTGTCTTCGTCAGTTCCATCAAGGTCAACGGCGAGGGCCGCGCCATCCCCTATACAGA
>CAZONS010000374.1:0-3481 GCA_964581195.1 uncultured Thiobacillus sp.
TGGCCGCCGACCAGGCCGGGGCGGAACGGCAGGAAGTTCCACTTGGTGCCGGCGGCCTGCAACACTTCGAGGGTGTCGATGCCGAGGCGGTCGAAGATCAGGGCGAGTTCGTTCATCAGGGCGATGTTGAGGTCGCGCTGGGTGTTCTCGATCACCTTGGCGGCCTCGGCCACCTTGATCGAGCTGGCGCGATGGACGCCGGCGGTGATCACCGAGGCGTACAGCTCGGCGACGGCCTCGGAGGTGGGGCCGTCATCGCCGGAGACCACTTTCACGATCCTGGTGATGGTGCGTTCCTTGTCGCCGGGGTTGACCCGCTCGGGCGAGTAGCCGACGTGGAAGTCTTCCTTCCATTTCATCCCGGAATGCTTCTCCAGCAGGGGGATGCAGACTTCCTCGGTGGCGCCGGGGTAGACGGTGGATTCGTAGATCACCGTCGCGCCCTTCTTCATGTGCTTGCCGACGGTGGTGGAGGAGCCGACCAGGGGCGAGAAGTCGGGGATGTGGGCTTCGTCCACCGGCGTGGGCACGGCGATGATGATGAAATCGGCGCGGCCGATGCTGGCCGGGTCGGTGCTGACGCTGAGCCGGGTCGCGGCCTTCAGGTCTTCCGTGCTGACTTCGCCGGTGGGGTCACAGTAGTTCTTGTAATTGGCAATCTTGGATTCGGACAGATCAAAGCCAATGGTTTCGAATTTCTTGCCGAATTCCACGGCAAGGGGAAGGCCCACATAGCCCAGACCGACGACGGCGACGACGCTCATGACGACTCCTCTGTAAGAAACCCGGCCATTCTAATGGCGATTGTGCGTGGCATCATGACGGCATGGAGGACTTCCCGATGCTTTGTTCCAACATTTTCCCGAAGGTCGCGCTGCTGGGGCTGTTGCTGATTCCCTCCGCCCGCGCCGACATCGTCGATCTGCTGCCGCGGATCAAGCCCGCCGTGGTCGGTGTCGGCAGCCAGCACCCTCTGCGCAGCCCGCGGATCCGCGTGAGTGGCACCGGTTTCGTGGTGGCCGATGGTCAGTACGTGGTGACCAACGCCCACGTCCCGCCCACGCTGCTGGAGACGGAGAAGGGCGAGACCCTGGCGGTGATGCTGCGCGGCAACGCCGGGCCGAACTCGGTGGAAATGCGCCGCGCCGACAAGGTGGCGAGCGACCCCGAGCATGACCTGCTGCTGCTGAAGATCGAGGGGCCACCCCTGCCCGCGCTGAAACTCGGGCGTTCCGATCAGGCCAGGGAAGGCCAGCAGTTCTTCTTCACCGGCTATCCGATCGGCGCCGTGCTGGGCCTCTATCCCGCCACCCATCGCGCCGGACTCGCCGCCATCGCGCCGGTCTACAGCCGGGTCGATTCGGTGAGGCGCCTGACGCCGCGTCTGATCCGCCAGGCGAACGATCCTTTCCTGATCTTCCAGCTCGATGCCACCGCCTACCCCGGCAATAGCGGCAGTCCGGTGTACGACCCCGGCAGCGGCGAAGTCGTGGCGGTGGTCAACTCGGTATTCATCAAGGGCAGCAAGGAAAGCGCGCTGAAGGATCCCAGCGGGATCACCTATGCGATACCGGTGCGCTATGTGCGCGAGCTGCTGGAACAGGCCGGCCTGAGACCCTGAGTCGCGCCATGTTCCCTCTGCCCCTGTTGGTGCAGCCGCGTGATTCCGCCATCGTCAGGGGCGGACTCTGGGGCCTGCATGCCTGTGCCCTGGCGGCGTTGCTGTACGCCAGCCTGCCGACGCCGGCGCATCTGGCGGGGACGCTGGCGCTGGCCGCAAGCGGGCTCCTGAATCTGCGCCGGTCAGCGCCACCGTCGCTGCGCTGCCAGGCGGATGGCCGGCTGGAAGTCCGCCGTGGCGCGGAGTGGCAAGCCGCCAGCGTGTTGCCCGAGAGTGTGGTCTTGCCCTGGCTCATCGTGCTGCGCTGGCGGGAGAACGGTCGCCGCCACAGTCTGCCGCTGCCCGCCGATGCGCTGTCCGCGCCTGTGCATCGGCGTCTGCGCGTCTGGCTGCGCTGGAAGTCGGGCACCCTGGATTCCGCGCTGCGATAGAATCCGCATATTCTGAAATTCGGAGTGCCAGATGGCCTCGCAACAAATCAATGTGCTGTATTTCGGTCATCTCGTGTCCATGCTCGGGCGCGAGAGCGAGGTCATGTTCCTGCCGCTCACCGTCAAGGACATCCAGGCGCTGATGGCGCACCTGGCACGGCGCGGCGAGCAATGGCAGAGCCTGTTCGGCAACCCGCCGCCCAGCCTCAGGATCACGGTCAACAAGCAATTCGCGGAGGCGGCCACCCCGATCAAGGGGGGCGATGAGATCGCCTTCGTGGCGTTCAGCATGGCCTGAGACGGATCGGCGCCACCCTCATGAATGCCATTCTGGCGGCACCGCGCACCTTGCCGCTGGTCGCCATGTTGCTCGGGGCGGCCAGCGTGCTCGGCTTCGCGCCCTTCGTTTGGTTCCCGCTGCCGATCCTGAGCCTGGCCCTGCTCTTCAGCCTGCTGCGCCAGGCGACGCCGCGCCAGGCGTTCGCGGCGGGCTGGGGTTACGGGTTCGGCATGTTCCTGACGGGGGTGTCCTGGATCTACGTCAGCCTTGCCACCTACGGCGGCATGCCGATGCCGTTGGCGGTGCTGGCGACGCTGCTGTTCTGCGCGGTGGTCGCGTTCTATCCCGCGCTCGGCCTCTGGCTCGGCACGCGGCTGACACGCCCCGGCTGGGCGCGCATGGCGATCGCCCTGCCGGCCGGCTGGGCCTTGCTGGAGTGGACGCGGGGCTGGTTCCTCACCGGTTTTCCCTGGCTGGCGCTGGGCTATTCGCAGGTGCCGCACAGTCCCCTGCTCGGCTATGCGCCGCTGTTCGGGGTCTACGGTGTCGGCCTGCTCGCGGCGCTCAGCGCCGGCGCGCTGACCACGCCGCGACTGCGCGTGCTGATCCTGCTGTTCCTGGTCTGGGGGGGCGGCTGGATGCTCAAGGGCACGAGCTGGACCCAAGCCCTCGGTGATCCGGTCAAGGTGACCCTGTTGCAGGGCAATGTGGCGCAGGACATGAAGTTCCGTCCGGAAATGCTGGACCGGACCCTGCTCGATTACGGGCGCGCGGTGCTGGCCAGCGACGCGCGTCTGATCGTGTTGCCGGAAACGGCGCTGCCGGTGCTGCGCGCGCAGCTGGCGCCGGACTATCTGGAGATGCTGGGCGAGCATGCCCGCCACAATGGCGGCGATGTGGTGCTGGGCATCCCCGAGAGCGAAGGCGAGGGTATCTATTACAACAGCGTGATCAGCGTCGGCGGCACGGCGGAAGGGCGCTACCGCAAGGTGCATCTGGTGCCCTTCGGCGAATTCCTGCCGTCCGGTTTCGCCTGGGTGCCGCGGATCCTGTCGATTCCCATGTCCGATTTCTCGCGCGGAGAGCCGGACCAGCCTCCACTGCGGGCGGCCGGGCAGCGCCTGGCGGTGAACATCTGCTATGAGGATG
>CAZONS010000375.1:0-3451 GCA_964581195.1 uncultured Thiobacillus sp.
GGCAGGGCGTCGGCAGGGCTGACCATCAGTTCGGGCGTGTCCGGGTCGAGGCCGATCCGCTCGTCGAGCAGGCCCGCGTAGACCCGTCCCGCGCCGCACATCAGGGCGGCGCGCGCCGAGAGCAGGGCGGCGCCCGCCATGCCCGGGGCGCCACCGATGACCGCCACCTGGCCGAAATCACCCTTGTTGCAGTCGCGCGGGCGTGGCGCCAGGCGCGCGGGAAGCGTGTCAGACCGTATTTCCAGCATGGTTTTTGTTTCCTGGTCATGAGGCTATAAAAAGAATCACTAGCCCGATAAAGGAGACTGTCATGGAAGCCCCCAACACGACTGCCGGCGGCAAACTTTTGCCGTGCGACATGGATGATGCCTGTTCCGTCCTGGATTGTGATGCCGTCATGGACGATTATGGCGATGCCCTGCTCTCCAGCCAGGAGGGCGAGGAGTTTGTGACCCACTATTGCGGCGTGCGATATTTGCACCGGCCGGCAAGCGAACAGGGCGATGACGGGTAAAGTAGCGCCCGTCTACGATCGTGTGAACATGCCGGCTCGACCGGCATGTTTTTTGGGTGAAGAAATGGACGAAAACAATACGCAGCGCGTGTTGGTGGTGGATGACGACACCCTCATGCGCGAAATCCTGAAGGCGATCCTGCGCAGCGAAGGCTTCAAAGTGGCGGGCGAGGCCAAGGATGGCCAGAGCGGCCTCGAACAGGTGGAGCGGCTGCGTCCCGACGCGGTCTGCCTGGACGTGAACATGCCGGGCATTTCCGGTCTCGACACGCTGAAGATCCTGCGGGAGAGATATCCCGAGGTGCGCGTGGTGATGATCACCGGCGATGCCTCCATGGCGACGGTGCGCGAAGCGGTCAGCTTTGGCGCCGTCGGCTACATCATCAAGCCCTTCAATGCCGGCCGCGTCGCGGATTCCCTGAAGGCGGCACTGCGGCCGGGGGGGGATTCGATTTTTTCCTGATGGCCTGAGATCGCCCGACGAGGAGGCCGGCCCGCGAGCATGGCACCATCCAATCGTGCCCCGCGCGGGTCTGGCTCGGCCATGTTCCGACCATTCGACGCAGCTTGATGACACAAGAAGAAATGCCAAGAAAACTCCGCTACGGCGATTATCTGGGCCAGGTTCGCGTGCGCCATGTCGCCCTCAGCTACAACGATGTCACCGCTTTCGACGCCGAGCATCGGCCCCGGCCTCGCCTGCGTCCGCGTGACATCTACCGCTTGCTGGCGCCCTATCTCAGCGTCCGTTTTCTCGATCAGTTCCGCGCCGTGATTCCGGTGGCCACCTTTCTCGTGGTGTTCCAGTGGCTCGCCCTGCGGGCGGAGGTCGACGGCGCCGGCGGCATCGCCCTCGGCTTGCTGGTGGTGATGATCGGTCTGATGCTGTTCATGGAAGGGCTCAAGCACGGACTGATGCCGTTCTCCGAGAACATCGGCCACCTGCTGCCGGCGCGATCGTCCCTGACCGCCGTGCTGGGGGTCGCCTTCATCCTCGGGCTGGCCGCCACCTTCGCCGAACCGGCCATCGGCGCCCTGCGCGCGACGGGGACGCTGACCGACCCGGAACAGGCCCCATTGCTCGCCTACATGCTCAACAGCCATCCCGACGCGGTGGTCTACGCGGTGGCGACCAGTGTCGGTCTCGCCGTGCTGGTGAGCATGCTGCGCTTCATGCGTGGCTGGAACCTGAAGTGGCTGTTGCTGGGCGTGGCCATCCCGGCGTTATCGCTGACCGCCTACATGGCGATGGACCCGTATCTGCGCCCGATCATCGGCCTGGCCTGGGACTGCGGCGCCATCACCACCGGCCCGGTCACGGTGCCGGTGGTCCTGGCCCTGGGCATCGGCGTGTCGGCCGCCTCGGGCAAGGAGGACAACCCGCTGGATGGTTTCGGCATCGTCACCATGGCCTCGTTGTTTCCGCCGCTGGCGGTGATGCTGCTCGGGCTGTATCTGAGTCACGCCGACATCCCGCTGACGCCAGGCGCGACACTGGTCGCCGAGGCGGCGGGCGGCGGCCTGCTCGGAGGCGCGTCCGCCGCGCTGCGCGCCATCATTCCGCTGACCCTGTTGCTCTGGCTGGTGCAACATTTCTGGCTGCGCGAGCGGATCGAGCACGGCAGCCGCATCCTCTATGGCATCGTGCTTTGCGTGCTCGGCATGGCCGCATTCAACATCGGTCTCGCCGAAGGTCTCAACCCGCTCGGCTCCCAGGTCGGCGATCAGTTGTCCAGCGCCTTCCAGGTCGACGCGGATGGCGCCCTTTATCCATACTGGCTGGGCCTTGGGCTGGCGTTGCTGTTCGCGGCCCTGCTCGGCTTCGGCGCCACCCTGGCGGAACCGGCCCTCAACGCCCTCGGGGTGACGGTGCAGAACCTCACCGATGGCGCCCTGCAAAAGCGCACCCTGATCCACGCGGTGGCGGTGGGGGTCGGCCTCGGTACCCTCCTCGGCGTGGCCAAGATCGTCTTCCAGCTTCCCCTGGCCTGGCTGCTGCTGCCGGCCTACGGTGTCGCCCTGACGCTTACGCTGTTCGCCAGCGAGGAATACGTCAACCTGGCCTGGGACAGCGCCGGCGTCACCACCGGCCCGGTGACCGTGCCCCTGGTGCTGGCCATGGGCCTCGGCCTCGGCCAGGCGGTCGACGCCCAGGAGGGGTTCGGCATTCTCGCCATGGCCTCGGTCGGCCCCATCATCAGCGTGCTGCTGGTGAGTCTGTGGGTGCAGATAAGGGAATGGTTCTATCGCTTCGATTTCGGGAGAACGGCATGAAAACCAGGGAAGGCGCCGATGAACTCATCGTCCTCACCGATGTGGTCCTGATCACCTGCATCGTCCAGCGCGGCGCCGCGGAGACCGCGGTGCAGGCGGCGCGGCGCGCCGGCGCCCAGGGCGCCACCATCTTCTACGCGCGCGGCTCCGGCGTGCGCCAGAAACACCTCGGCGTGCTCGGCGTCACCGTCTCGGCGGAAAAGGAGGTGATCTACATCGTCGCGGCTTCCGACCAGGCCGACCGCATCTTCGACAAGATATTCACCGCCGCCAAGCTGGACACGCCCGGCATGGGCATGATCTACATGACGCAACTGGAAAAGATGGCCACCTACGTGCCCGGAGAAATCATCGAACGTTTCCTCGGCGACTGAGATGACCCACCCCATCCCCCGCTTCAAGCTCATCCACTGTCTGCTCCCCGCCGGCGTTGCCGCCACCGTCATGGAGCGCCTGCGCGCCGAGAAGGGCATCGTCAGCATGTTTCATCACCATGCCCGCGGTGGCGGCATCAGCACGCGCAAGGGCCGTGAATCGTTCCATTACGTCGAGCGCGAGATCGCCACCGTCCTGGTGCCTGAGGTACGCGCCGACGAGATCTTTGCGTTTCTCTACGTCGCCACCGGCGTCGACCAGCCGCACGCCGGCATGATCCTGATGGAA
>CAZONS010000376.1:0-3450 GCA_964581195.1 uncultured Thiobacillus sp.
CCGGCCGCGAGTCGCCGCCAGCCACCGACACTGGCGCGGCATGATCGGAGTGGGGATGCGGGCATGATGAACGAAGTCGATATCGTGATCGTCGGTGGCGGCCTCAATGGCGCCGCCCTGGCCTGCGCCCTGCGTCATGGGCCGCATTCGGTGGTGCTGCTGGAGCCGAAGCCGCCACAAGCGGCGGAGGAAGGCTGGGACCCGCGCGTCTACGCCTACAGCCCCGGCAACGTGAACTGGATCAAGTCCCTGGGCGGCTGGGGCGAGCCGTTGCGGGCGCAGGCGGTATTTCGCATGCGCATCCACGGCGACGCCGGCGGCAAGCTGGATTTCGACGCGCTCGATGCCGGGCTGCCGGAACTGGCCTGGATCGCCGAGAACGGTCGCCTGCAATCCGCCCTCTGGCGCGCGTTCGCCGATACGCCCAACCTGCGCGTCGTCAATACACCGGCGGAAGCCATCACCTGGGGCGACCTCGGTGGCAACGACAGCCGCCACGTC
This sequence comes from uncultured Thiobacillus sp., assembly GCA_964581195.1. GTDB lineage: Bacteria > Pseudomonadota > Gammaproteobacteria > Burkholderiales > Thiobacillaceae > PFJX01. Next base: position 502 of record CAZONS010000376.1, read on the forward strand.
CTGCATCTGGCTGATGGCGCCAGCCTAGCGACACGACTGCTGGTGGCCGCCGATGGCGCCAATTCCTGGGTGCGGCAACAGGCCGGCATCGGTTTCCTCCTGGAGGACTACCGACATGTCGGCGTCGTCGCCAATTTCGAGACCGAGAAACCGCATCGCGGCGCGGCCTGGCAGTGGTTCCGCAAGGACGGTGTGCTCGCCTACCTGCCCTTGCCGGGCAACCGCATCTCCATGGTCTGGTCGACCCCGCCCGAACATGCCGCCGAATTGCAGGCCCTGGCGCCGGAGGAACTGGCGCGGCGGGTGGCGGATGCGGGCCGTCACGCGCTGGGCGAACTGCGTTGCATCACCCCGGCGGCGGGCTTTCCGCTGAAACGGCGGCTCGCCGGCGAATGGGCGCGGCCCGGCCTGGTGCTGCTCGGCGACACCGCGCATACCGTGCATCCCCTCGCCGGCCAGGGCGTGAACCTGGGCTTTCGCGACAGCCGCCTGCTCGCCGAGGTACTGAGAAGCGGCGGCGACCCCGGCGAGATCGGGCGTCTGACCGCCTATGCCGCGCGGCGACGCGAGGATGTGGTCTCCATGCAATTCACCACCGGCGGCCTGCGGAAACTTTTTGCACGCAAGGAAAGCCTGATTCGAACCCTGCGCAATCAGGGCATGACTTTCACCGATCATTTTTCCCCCCTGAGCCAGGCGCTCATGCACCATGCGGTGCTTTAACCCGGAGTTCCCCTTCATGCGCACATCCTTGTTCACGCTCGCCCTCGCCGCCTTCGCGGGCCTCGGCACGACCGCCGCGTCGGCGGGCGACGCCGAGATCCGCCAGTCCATCGAAAGCCGCTTTCCCGGCACCAAGGTGAGCGAAATCGGCAAGGCCGCGCTGCCCGGACTGTATGAAGTGGTGATGGACGGGCGCCAGGGGCCGATGGTGGCCTACACGGACGACAAGGGCCGCTATCTGATGGTGGGCGACCTGCTCGACATCAGGATGGAGCGCAACCTCACCCGTGAGCGCATGGACAAGCTCACCGAGGTCAAATTCGACAGCCTGCCGCTCAACCAGGCGATCAAGGTCGTCAAGGGCGATGGCAAGCGCCGCCTGGCGGTGTTCTCCGACCTGGACTGCCCGTATTGCAAGAAGCTGGAGGCCGAGCTGGCGAAGATCGACAACGTCACCATCTACACCTTCCTCTACCCGCTGCCGATGCACCCCGACGCGCCGCGCAAGTCGAAGCAGATCTGGTGCAGCAAGGATCGCGCCGCCGCCTGGAACGATTACATGCACAACGGCAAGCTGCCCTCCGGCAAGGGGGACTGTGACAATCCCATCGACGAAAACCTGGCGCTGGGCGCCAAGCTGCGCATCGACGGCACCCCCGCCATGATCTTCGCCAGCGGCAAGCGCGTCCCCGGCTACATGCCCGCCGCCCGCCTCGACGAGATGCTCGACGCATCCGGGAACACGCGCTGAAACCCGTCGCGGCCATGAGCGAGGAGGAGAGCAAGCGCGAGGAGGATGCCAAGCTGCGCCAGGCCTTCGCCCTGTTCAGCGAGACCTCGGAAAAGCTGGCCGGCGCCTATCTCGAACTGCAGGGCCAGGTGGCGCGCCTGACCAGCGAACTGGCCGCCGCCAACGGCGAGCTGGCGCGGCGCGAGCGGCTCTCGGCGCTGGGCGAGATGGCCGCGCAGGTGGCGCACCAGTTGCGCACGCCCCTGGCCACCGCCTTGCTCTACACCGGCCATCTGGCGCGGCCGCGACTGGCCGACGCCGACCGCATCCGTTTCGCCGACAAGAGCCTGTCGCGCCTGCGCTATCTGGAGCGCCTGATCCAGGACATGCTGCTGTTTGTGAAGGGTGCCCGCCTGACCCGCGAAGCCTTTCCCCTGCGCCCCCTGCTGGAAGAGCTGGCGCAGACCCTGGAGCCGCACGCGGCGCCGCGCGGCATCCGGCTGAGCCTGCCGGCGCCGGCCGCCGAACTCACCCTCTCCGGCGATCGCCAGGCCATTGCCGGCGCCCTCATCAACCTCCTGGAAAACGCCCTGCAGGCCTCGCCGGAAGGCGGCGCGGTGAGCCTCGCCGTGGGCGGTCAGGGCAGCCCCTTCGCCGCCTTCGAGGTGGAGGACAACGGCGCCGGCATCCCCGAGGCGGCGCGCGAACGTCTGTTCGAACCGTTCTTCAGCACCCGTGGCGAAGGCAGCGGCCTCGGCCTGGCCATCGTCCGCCAGGTCGCAGAGGCGCACGGCGGCTGGGTGGAATGGGCGCCGCGCGAAGGCGGCGGCAGCCGCTTCACCCTCTTCCTGCCGTTCGCCGGAGGCGAGCATGGCTAATCCCTTGCCCATCCTCATCGTCGAGGACGACGCCGCCTTGCGCGAAGCCCTGGTCGATACCCTGGAACTGTCCGGCTACCGCACCCGGGACGCCGCCGATGGCGAACAGGCGCTGGCCTGGCTGGAAAGCGCCACCCCCGGCCTGGTGGTGTCGGACGTGCAGATGCCCGGCATGGACGGCCATGCCCTGCTGCGCAGCCTCAAGGCGCGCTGGCCCGAGGTGCCGGTGCTGCTGATGACCGCCTATGGCCAGATCGAGATGGCCGTGCAGGCCATGCGCGACGGCGCGGCGGATTACCTGCCCAAGCCGTTCGAGCCGGATCGTCTGCTGGCGGCGGTGGCGCGCTACTACCGTGGCGACGGGAGCCGGACGCAAAGCGATGTGGTGGCCGAGGACGTCGCCACCCAGACCGTGCTCGATCTGGCGCGCCGGGTCGCGGCCACCGAGGCGAGCGTGCTGCTCACCGGCGAGTCCGGGGTCGGCAAGGAGATCTTCGCCCGTTTCATCCATCAGCATTCCCGCCGCGCCCAGGGGCCGTTCGTCGCGGTGAACTGCGCGGCGATGCAGGCCTGACTCGTGCGTCGCCATGCCCGTAAGTGCTAGGATGAACGGGACAT
>CAZONS010000377.1:0-3450 GCA_964581195.1 uncultured Thiobacillus sp.
CGGCGTCCACCCGCGCCGCCGGGGTGGTCGGCGCCAGCAGGTAGATGTTGTCCAGACCGGCGGCGGCGCATTGGGCGGCGAACTCGGCCGATTCCTCCGGTGGGTAATCGACGGTCAGCACGCCATCCACGCCCGCGTTGGCGGCGGTGGCGCAGAAGCCGTCCCAGCCCATCGCCTCGATCGGGTTGGCGTAACCCATCAGCACCACCGGCGTGGTGGTGTTGGTCTGGCGAAACTCGGCGACCATGGCGAGCACGTCGCGCAGGCCGACGCCGTGCTTCAGCGCCCGCTCGCTGGCCCGCTGAATGGTCGGTCCATCCGCCATCGGGTCGGAGAATGGCACCCCCAGTTCGAGGATGTCGGCGCCTCCCTCGACCAGGGCGTGCATCAATGGCACGGTGATCGCCGGCGCCGGATCGCCGGCGGTGATGAAGGGAATCAAGGCTTTTTTGTTTTGCGCTTTGAGCGCGGAAAAAATTAGGCCGATGCGGCTCATGGGTTGGTTTCCTAATATCACAACTTGTTAAGCGCCATTTCCAGGGATTCTTTGACTTTTTTCTTTTGAATCTCAGGATCCTCTCGCTGGATGAATTCAACAGCAGAAAGATCATCACCACGTTTTCTGTTTTGGCGTGGCTCCAATGCCTCGATGAGGATCGCCTCCAATGCCGGAATCATTTTTGCTGCCTCATAAGTGGCCGGAAGATTGCCAAGAACACCAGATTCCGAAACCGGCAACAGACCAAACCAGGAAAAACGATCCCATCGCGCGGCCATTCGGTCACTTGTGCGTTCATACAGACGGCGACCAAGAGGCCTATCAGTCGTCCGCCCAATATAAATAACTTCCCGGCCGTCATACAGCAGATAAATGCCGAGTTGCTTATTGAAGTCAACGGGAGTTGCTCCAATTTGCTGCATTCCCAATATCTTGGGTGTCGCCATCCACTCAATGGCATTACGCCGCCAGAACATCCCAAAAGAGGTAACAATGTCGTATTGCGCCTCAGATTCCTCAGGCACAGAGACGGAGGGAGTTAACTTGCTCGTCGCCGCCGAGGACGCAATCGCCGGTTTGGCAAGGACATAAGTACCCTTGGCAACCCGAACATAGGGAGATTTCAGTCCATCTTTCTTTATCGATGTGCTTATCTGTGCATTGACCGTGGCTGCCGGCGTCGCGCCCAGGTTTTTCCTAAAGCCATCAGAAATTATCTGCTCAGTTATCTCGTTGTAATGAAGTGGGCTAGTAGTTGCACCAAGAACCTTTTCAATAGCCTGACGCCATGTCAATTCAGTAGCCATGCATACTCCACGTTGTTTGGCATATAATCATTACGCATAAAACAGGCGTCCATGTGGCTCTGGAATTGTGTCACCAATTTCCCTGGAAATTTCTATCCAGCGGGATGATGCGGTTCGCTGTGCTCACCACATCCTACGCATTAAGGGTTTCTCGCTTGTTTCATCGCAAAAGATCCGGCTCATGACGCACTGGACGTACAAATTTTGTTAGGTTGCATGGGCGCGGGTTCGTATTTCAAAATAATCAGATACATCATTCACCCCACCAACTTGGCGCTGACATACCGATTCAAACTCACCCCTTCCTCCGCCGCGCGTGTGGCAAGCGACCGGTGTAATTCCGGAGGCACCCGAACCATAAACTTTCCGCTGAAGCGGCGCTCGGCCAGAGGCTCCGGGATGGGTTCGCCATTTTCGGCAAGGTCGGCCACCACATTGCGCACCAGCGCGGATATACCTTCCAACGCCTCACCGCTCGTCGTTGCAAGATGGGAAAGGCTCGGGAATTCGGCGCACAAACCGACATATTCGCCGTCCTCCTCGGACCAGGTGACACGGTAGGTGTAGTGGTCGGAATTAATCATCTTGCACGCCCTTCAACTTGGTAATTGCCAGCAATACCTGCCTGACCTGATAGACCTTGGCCTTTCCGCCCTCGCCCATCTGAATATTCACTCTCGGATCGCCGGGCCAGGGGGTCCGATAAACCCGATGGCTGGTTCCAAGCTGGCGGGCTACGCCAAAGAAATGCTCGCAAACCTTGGTCAAGTCGGAGAATCGAACACCCTGCGGGTTCTTTTCGCATCCCGGTCAGGATGTGCTCGATTTTAGCCATTCAGTATCAATATTGATATTGCTTACAACTCGATCCCACTCAGCTTCGCCACCGTGTTGATGTCCTTATCGCCGCGTCCGGACAGGTTCACCAGCAGGATCCGATCCTTGTCCATGGCGGGCGCGATCTTGGCGGCGTGGGCCAGGGCGTGGCTGGATTCCAGGGCGGGAATGATGCCTTCGTAGCGGCAGAGATCGTGAAAGGCCTTCAAGGCCTCGTCGTCGTTGATGGCGACGTATTCGGCGCGGCCGCTGTCCTTGAGCCAGCTGTGCTCGGGACCGACGCCGGGGTAATCGAGGCCGGCGGAGACCGAGTGGGTCTCGATGATCTGGCCGTTGGCGTCCTGCATCAGATAGGAACGGAAACCGTGCAGCACACCGGGGGTACCGGCGGAGAGCGGCGCCGCGTGCTGGCCGCTGGCAATGCCGTGACCACCTGCCTCGACACCGATGAGGCGCACGCCTTCGACCGGAATGTAGGGATGGAAGATGCCGATGGCGTTGGAACCGCCGCCGACGCAGGCGATCACCGCGTCCGGCTGGCGGCCGAGCATCTCGGCCATCTGCACCTTGGCCTCCTCGCCGATGACGCACTGGAAGTCGCGCACCAGCATCGGGTAGGGATGCGGGCCGGCGGCGGTGCCGAGGATGTAGAAGGTGGATTCGACGTTGGTGACCCAGTCGCGCATGGCTTCGTTGAGCGCGTCCTTGAGGGTCTTGGAGCCGGATTCGACACCCACCACCCTGGCGCCGAGCAGCTTCATGCGGAACACGTTGGGCGACTGCCGCTTGATGTCCTCGGCGCCCATGTAGACCACGCATTCCATGCCGTAGCGCGCCGCGACCGTGGCGGAGGCGACGCCATGCTGGCCGGCGCCGGTCTCGGCGATCACCCGCTTCTTGCCCATGCGCCGCGCCAGCAGGGCCTGGCCGATGGTGTTGTTGATCTTGTGCGCGCCGGTGTGGTTGAGATCCTCGCGCTTGAGATAGATCTGGGCGCCGCCGAGCGCTTCCGACCAGCGCTTCGCATGGTAGATGGGGCTGGGACGACCGACGTAATGCCGCAACTCGTGATGGAATTCGGCCAGGAAATCGGGGTCGTGGCGAGCCGCCTCATACTCCTGCCTGAGTTCATCCAGCGCGGCCATCAGGGTCTCGGCAACGAACACGCCGCCGTAGGGACCAAAGTGACCTTTCGCGTCGGGCAACGACGACCCGGTTGCCTGCTCGGCTGCCATCTGTGAGTTATGCATTCCTTGCTTCCTTGATGAAGGCGGCGATCAGCGCCGCGTCCTTGATACCCTTGCCCGC
>CAZONS010000378.1:0-3440 GCA_964581195.1 uncultured Thiobacillus sp.
CATCGCCGATACCAAGTTCGAATTCGGCCTGGACGAGCACGGCACGCTGACCCTGATCGACGAGGTCCTGACCCCGGATTCCTCGCGTTTCTGGCCGGTGGACCAGTATCGCGTCGGTGAAAACCCGCCCAGCTTCGACAAGCAGTATGTGCGCGACTGGCTGACCGCCTCCGGCTGGAACAAACAGCCGCCGGGCCCCGAGCTGCCCCCGGAAGTGGTGGCGCGCACCGCCGAGAAGTACGAGGAGGCGCGGCGACGTCTGCTCGGCTGAAGCGGGTGGTGGCGCTATGCCCGCGACGCCGCGCGGTCGATCTCCGGGATGACCCGGTCATGCGGGAATTGCGCGGTGAAGGTGCTGCCCTTGCCGACCGTGCTTTCCACCTTCAGGCGGGCCTGATGTCGTTGCAGCACATGCTTGACGATGGCCAGACCGAGCCCGGTACCGCCACTGGCGCGTGAACGCCCGCGGTCGACCCGGTAGAAGCGCTCGGTCAGACGCGGGATGTGTTTGGCTTCGATGCCCTCGCCACTGTCCGTGACCGAGAAGGCCGCGCCCCCGTTTTCCGACATGCGCCAGGTGATGCGGATGTCGCCGTCTTCCGGGGTATAGCGGACGGCGTTGGTCACCAGGTTGGCCAGCGCGCTGTAGAGTTCCTGACCGTTGCCGATCAGGCGCGCATGGCTCTCCAGGGCCAGGTGGATCCTGTGCTGGCCCTGGCTCAGGGTTTCCGCCTCGCTGGCGAGGCGGCGCGCCAGTTCGGGCAGGTCCACGGTCTCGTCGCGCGCGTCCGGCTCGCTCTCCAGTTTCGCCAGGGTTAGCAGGTCGTCGACCAGACGGCGGATGCGGTCGGATTGCTCACGCATCAGCGGAATATGCTTGCGGAACTCGCCCGGCTCGGCATCCGGCATGTCCTCGAAGGCTTCCAGGAAACCGAGGATGACGGTGACCGGGGTGCGCAGCTCATGCGAGACGTTGGCGATGAAGTCTCGGCGCATGGCCTCGACGCGGGCCAGCTCGGTGACGTCGCGCGCCACCAGCATCTTCTGCTGGCGGGGCAGGGGCACGATCTGCATGGCCAGGGTGAGGTCGCGCGCGCTGGGGGATTCGAGCGTCAGCGTGCGCGTCAGATCATCCGCCAGCAGCCATTCCGCGAAGCGTGAATTGCGCAGCAGGTAGAGCACGAATTGGCCGAGGTCGCGCTGCGCGGAAAGCCCGAGCAGGCGCTGCGCGGCCAGGTTGAGCCAGACGATCCGGTTGCCCTGATCGAGGATGACGACCGCGTCGGGCAGGGAGCGGGTGGCTTCCAGCATCTGTTCCAGGTCCGCCGCCGTCTTCTCCTGGGCGCCGAGCCGGGCGCGCAGCAGTTTTTCCATGCGGTAGTAGGTGTCTCCCCAGACTCCGACGGAAGCAGGCAGCGGCGGCGCGTCGGGGCGCGAGAGCCAGGTGGACAGGCGAGAGAGCTGGTGCAGGTGGTAGGCGAGGTAGGCCGCCATGCCAAGGGCGAACAGCATCCAGCCGCTGCCGGCGCGCCCGCCGCCGGAGAGCACCGCGGCCGACAGGCCGATGCCCAGGACGAAAAGCAGGGGGCGCCACCAGAATGACATGCGTGCTCAGGGACTAGGCAGGAGCCGTCATTCTAGACCGGCCCCTCCAGGCTCATCAGAAATTGCTGGACAGGCGATAACCTGAGCCGCGCACGGTCTGGATCAGGCGGTCATGCGCGGTCGGTTCCAGAGCGGAGCGCAGGCGGCGGATGTGGACGTCGACGGTGCGCTCCTCGACGAAGACATGGTCTCCCCAGACCTGGTCGAGCAATTGCGAACGCGAGTAGACCCGTTCCGCGTGGGTCATCAGGAAATGCAGCAGGCGAAACTCGGTGGGGCCGAGGTCGAGGGCGCGCTCGGTGCCATCGAGCCGGCCATGGACACGGTGCGCCAGCGGATCGAGCCTGAGGCCCGCGATCTCGACGGTGTCCTCGGTCATCTGGGGTGCCCGCCGTCGCAGCACGGCCTTGATCCGCGCCATCAGCTCACGTGGCGAGAAGGGCTTGGTGATGTAATCGTCGGCGCCGGTTTCGAGGCCCAGCACCTTGTCGCGCTCGTCACCGCGCGCGGTGAGCATGATGATGGGGACTTCCTTCAGACGCGGGTCGGCGCGCACGCGTCGCGCCAGGTCGATGCCGGAAGCGCCCGGTAGCATCCAGTCGAGCAGGATCAGGTCGGGCACGTTGTCGCGCAGACGGGAACCGGCCTCCTCGGCGTCCGCCGCGACTGTGACTTCATGGCCGTGGTGGCCCAGGTTGAACTTGAGCAGTTCCTGAATGCCGGGTTCGTCTTCGACTACGAGTATGTGGGCGGACATGCGCGCCTCGCGGGAGTGACTGAGTGCAAGGGATGGTATGACGGATTCGTGAAGTATTTATGACACCATCAGGTCCCGCTCGACGGCCCGCGCGGCGACCAGGCCCTGCGCCATGGCGGTGGGCACGGATGGCTGCGGGGTGTCGGTGACATCGCCGGCCGCGTAGATGCCGGGAACGCCGCAGCGCTGCCAGGTATCGACTTGCACATGGCCATTCGCCGTGATGGCCGGCCGGATAGCCGGCTCGAAACGCGCGAGCACGTCGGTGTTGGGGACATAGCCATACATCACCAGCAGCCAGTCGAACACGCGCTGTTCATGCGGCCAGCGCGCGGTCACCCGGCCGTGTTCCTGGCCGAGTGTGGGCGCCGGGCAGTGGTCGCGCAGGAGGATGTCGTCACGGGCGCGGCAGGTGGCGATGAACGGCCGGCGCGCGGAGAAGGCGGCACGGGTGCAGACCAGGGCGCGATTGCCGCGCTCGGCGAGAAACAGCGCGTGGTCGAGCGCGTTGTCGCCACCGCCGAGGATGAGCACGTCGGTGTCATGGATGTCGTCGCGGATGCTGTCGGAAAGAGGCCCGATGATGGCGCGAGGGCACTCGCTGGCGAAGCGTTCCAGGGCTGGCGTGGCGTGTGGACGGGTGCCGGTGGCGAGGACGATGGCTTGCGCTTCCAGCACGCGCGGACCCTCGTCGTCACGCAGCGAGAGCAGGAACCCGCCGCCGCCGCGAGATACCTGGGTCAATTCCGCGCGGTAGTGCGTGGGAACGGCCAGATCGCGGTAATGCGTCGCCAGACGCGCGGTCATGGCTTCCCCGCTTTCGCCGGGAAAGCCGAGCATCCACAGATTGGGGTGGAAATTGCCGCGCTGGGCGCCGCCAAGGTGGTCGCCGCGCTCGATCACCACCGGCTTCAGGCCGAATGAAAGGCAGGCGTTGGCGCAGGACATGCCGGCGGGACCGGCACCGAGTATGGCGACAATCATGGTGTTGGGCGGGTTGCCGTTATCATCGCCGCAAAACTAGCACAGCCGCCATGACCTCACTACCCAAACCCACGCCCGAAGCCCTCGCCCACAG
>CAZONS010000379.1:0-3426 GCA_964581195.1 uncultured Thiobacillus sp.
CGTCGTCTCGAATGGGGGCGATGGCGGGCTGTAGACGGCTCAGACGGCGCAGGATGCTCTGGCGCAATTCGCTCGCCCAATGCCCGGCGACGACGGGGTTCTCGCCGCCGGCCAGCACCGTGCAGACGGGTTCACCGGGCGCGATCACGCTGCCGTCTTCCGGCAGGTCGGCGCACCAGTCCGGCCAGAAGAAACCCTTGGGCACGCGCAGCGTCTCGCCGCTGTAGACCACGGCCGAGGCGAGGCCGCCGCGCGGGCTCGGCAGACTGACTGGAAGGCGGCCGCGGCAGGCCTGGACGTGCAACCGGAACAGCGAGGGCATCGGCGCCACGTCCCACAATGCCAGGGTCGCGGTCGGGCGCGGGTTCAGTTCCAGCAGCCACCAGTCCTGACCATCGACCACGAAGTCGATGCCGTTGAGGCCGACCAGCCCGAGCGCCCGGGTCAGGGCGAGCGCGGCATCGCGCGGGCCGACGGGGCAGCCCATGTCGGCGCCGGTCAGCCGGGTCGCGCCGGAGTAGGCCCAGGCGCTGGGCGCCTCGGGGGGCGCCGGCAAGGCGCGGTTGCAGCCGACCGCGCGAATGTCGCGGCCGTTGGCGAGGAACAGCAGGGAACCCGCCTGGCCCTCCACCTGGCGCTGGAAGTAGCCGTTGGCGCGGTTGCCGGTGGCGGAGGCCAGCAGGATGTGAGTGCCGCCGCAGGCGCCGGCCAGCTTGGACAACCAGTTGAACGAGCGCGGCGGCCGGCTGAAGCTGATCTCGGGATGCGGGATGCCGAGGCGGTCCAGCAGAGGAAAGAAGCGCGTGGGGTCGCCGGTTTGCGCCAGCACCTCGGGCGCGTTGCCGGCCAGGCGGCGGCCTTCCGCCAGCCGCGCCAGCAGATCCGGGCGCGATTCGAAGCCGGAGCCGTAGACCAGGCCCAGGCAGCGTTCCGGCGGCGCCAGGCGCGCGGCGGCTTCGAGCAGGGCCTCGGCGTCCAGGCTGTAATCCTGGGTCGCCGTGACCCGCGCCCAGTCGCGGCTCAGTCCACGGGTGTCGCGGTCGGCGTAGGCGTCGATGCCGCGCGCCGGCCGTTTGGCGCGCGCCGCCGCCTTCGCCAGGCCGCGGCCGGAGAGGGAGGCGAGCAGCCAGGCGCGGCCGCTGTTTTCAGCCGACATGACGACGCGCCTCGATGAAGGCTTCGGCGAAACCGAGGTAGAGCGGCTGCCCCGCCCCCAGCATGGCCTTCAGCAGGGCCTGCTGGACCTGGTATTTGACGTTGCCGATGGCCAGCGGGCCGATGCCCACCGCATGGCCGGAGGCGGCGGCGAGCGGGGTGATGTCGTCCATCACGCCGATGCCGGCGATGCCGGCCGGCGGCACCGCGTTGATGTCCGCCGCCACCCGCAATTGCGTCGCCTGGGCCAGATGCGCGGCGGTCAGAACCTGCACGCCCGCCTTCGCGGTCGCCAGCACGACCTCGGCATCCGCAAGCAGCGCCAGCCTGGCGGTTTCGCTACTGCCGTCGATGGCCCGCACCTTGACACCGAAGCGGGCCTCGATCTGGTCGGCGGCGGCCTGGGCGCGCGCGAGGCCGTCATGGCCGGGGAGGGTGACCTCGGCGCCGGCTTCCGCCGCCAGCATGGCCGCGACCATGCCGACCGGGCCGGTGCCGCCGAAGAGCGTCAGGCGTCGCCCGGCGAGCGGCTGGCCGTGCTGGCTGGCGAGGGCCTGTTCCACCTTGGCGATCATCGCGGCGGCGGTGGTGTAGGCGCCGCTGGGGTCGGCGAACACCGAGACCTCGAACGGCGGCACCATGGCCTGGCGGGCGCGCGCCAGCATGTCGCTGGCCAGCATCGCGTCGCGGCCGCCGATGAAGATGCCGGTGCGCTTCACGCCTTTCGGCCCGCGCGAGAAGATCGCGTCCTGGGTGAAATCGCCGATGGCGTCCAGACCGACGCCGGCATAGGGAATCACCGCGTTCCAGCCGGCGTCGTAGGCCATGTTCACGTCGAAGGGGCTGACTCGGTCGCCGGGTGTGGCGAAGTGCAGCAGATAGGGTTTTTCCATGTGAGCTTCCTGTGCGTTCCTTATCCGGCGCGGACGCGCGCGGAACACTGTTCGGCGTGGATGTCCGCGCCCCGGTTGCGGGCGGCGCAGACCATGAATTCCAGGTTGTCGGCGGCAAACGCCTGGCGCGCGGCGCGGGCCAGGCCGTGCGCCGACATCTCGGAGTCGGTGAGGGCGAAGCCGGTCGGACCCCAGGAGCTCTGGCCGATGCCGGCGGCGCCGCGCGCGCGCAGCCAGGCCAGCGCGCGGCTGACCCGGGGGCTGGCGTAGCGGCCGCCCTGCGCCGGCGCGAAATGGTCGCCGACGACTTCCTGGATGCCGCTCACGGCGGCGCCGAAGCCCTGGATGTCGCGTTCCGCCAGGGCCGGCAGCGCGCCCATCAGGGCCAGGCGGCAGAGCTGGCCGGCGCTTGCCTCGCTGAAGCGGGGCAGGGCGGCGAAAGCCTGTTTCTCCGCCTCGCCGTGCAAGCCCTTGAAGGCGCGGTCGAACACCAGCACGAAGCGCCAGGCGGTCGGGAAATCCATGTGGGCGATGACCGTCGGCGGCGCATCCTGGCCGCCGCGACCGCCGTCGACCAGGAAGCCGCCGCGATCGAACAGGCCCAGGCCGATGCCGGAGCGGCCGCCCCGGCCCAGGCTCCTGGCGATGGCGGCGGGGGCCCACTCGATCCCGTGCAACCGGGCCAGGGCGGTGCCCACCGCCAGCGCCAGCTGCGTGCCGGAACCGAGGCCGGCGTGATCGGGAATCGCCTCTTCCACCTCGATCCGCGCGCCGCCTTCGATGCCAAGGGTGGCGAGCGCGCGGCGGGCATGGTCCGCCGCGCGCTCAGCCTGCGGCCCCTGCGCGCTGACCGTTTCAGCGTGCCGCGCCCTGATCCGCACCGCCACGCCCTCCAGCGCCAGGCCCAGGCTGCCGAAGCGGCGGCCGAGGCTGCCATTGAGGTCGAGAAACCCCATGTGCAGCCGTGCCGGGGCACGGACGGTGACGCTGGGTGACAGGGAAAATGGCATGGAGCTGTGCTCGGGAAGGCTGGGTCGGTTAGCCATTAGCAAAGCCCATGCCATTAAAAAAACGCTGTCCAATCAATCTGATAGCGTTTCTCCCCAGGCTCTGACGGGTGACAGAGTGTCACCCGCATTGCGCCGCGAGCGTGACAGGCGGCGCACCGCGCCATGCCCGGGACAGGGCGGGAAGACATTGATTCGCAAGGCGCGCGCCGACTTGGTCGAGATGGCACGATCCCTGCATGACCGACTGGCTCATACCTTGGTGAGCTGTCATGGCTGAACGCGATAAAACAGTTGTGTGTCCTTTCTGTGGCCTGTGTTGCGACGATCTGTCACTCGCCGTGACAGTCGATGGCCTGAGCATCGAAGCC
>CAZONS010000380.1:0-3419 GCA_964581195.1 uncultured Thiobacillus sp.
GGCAAAAATGGCGTGCCTGTCGACAATCCCTTGGGTAATGCTGGCTATGTGGCATCAGTGGCGGTCGACGACAACGGTAAAATCACCGCCACGGGTTCTGGCACAGGCATCGCCGTAACCTATGAGTTGACTCCTCCTGCGACTGCCGGTGGCCCTTGGACGACCGGCGGCGGTTGCAAGACAGCAGGTCTTTGCTGATCGCGCGAAAAGAGTAGCGTGTAGGCTGGGGTGAGCGATAGCGAACCCCAGCATGCTGACCCGCCACTGACCTTCAACGCCGGCTTCCCGCCGGCGTTTTTCATTCCCGATGACCCTATTCCTCCCCTCGCTTCTGGCGCTTGCCGCGGGACTTCTCGCGCCCTTTTCCTCGTTGGCGGCGCTGCTGTTGCTGCCGGTCGCGCTGGCCAGGCTATTGCGAGAAGGGTGGGCCTCGCGGACCCCCCTGTTCTGGCTGCTGCTCGGCTGGCTGTTCTGGCTGCCCGTCACCCTGGTCTGGAGCCAGTCACCCGGTCTCTCCGTTCCGCAGGCGGCGGCGTTGCTCTGCCTGCCCTTGGCCTGGCTGGCGGGGCGGGCCCTGCATCGCCGTGGGCTACTGAGCCGCTTGCTGGAATACGGCCTGCCCACGCTGCTGGGGGCTCTGATCCTCTGGGGCCTGTGGCAAGGCCCCAATACCTTCACCGCGAAACCCCAGGGGCCGTTCAATGACCCCAACACCTATGCCGCCGTCCTGAATCTGCTTGTTCTGCCCCTATTGGCGAGCTACCTGGCCACGGACCTTGCGCGACAGGCCTCCTGGCGGCGCACCGGGCACCTGGCCTTGCTGGCGGCAACGGCGTTCGTGGCCTTTCTGACGGCCTCGCGCGGCGCCTCCCTGGCGCTGCTCCTGGTACTGCCATTCCTGTTCTGGCCGGCGCGCAAGCTGCCTGACTTCAAGCGCAAGCTGGCGCTGTTGGGGGGTGTGGTCGCATCGACCTATCTGGCCGCCTATCTCGTCAGCGGCGGCGCCAATGTCGGTCAGCGTCTGGTCAATACCGTCTCGGGAGGCGACCCCGCGCGGTTGATGCTGATGAAATCGGCGTGGCTGATGATCCAGGATCACCCCTGGCTGGGCACCGGCCTGGGCACCTTCCGCCTGCTCTACCCGCAATACCGTTACCCCGGCGAGGCGGCCACGGCGGGGGGATGGGTGCACAACGACTATCTGCAGTTCTGGCAGGAGGCGGGGCTGCCCATGTTGCTGCTGCTGCTGGGGCTGGCGGCCTGGGTGGCATGGTCGATCTGGAAGACCCTGCGCGATGCGGGCCCCGATGCCTTGCCGCGCCTGGGCTACCTGGCCGCCATCGCCGCCATCCTGCTGCATGCGCTGGTCAATTTCCTGTTCTTCTTTGTCCTGGTCAGCACGCTGGTGGGCCTGTATCTGGCGCGGCTGTCCGTGCATGACTCGACTGTGTCGTGCAGCGAGAAGGGGCCCCATGCGCGCGCCATCCGTCTGGCCGCCGGCGGCTATGTCCTGATCCTGGGCTGGCTCCTGGCGGGGCAGGTGGCTGTGGAGGGTTTGCTGGGCCAGGCGCGGCCCATCCAGCAGGCGCTGTCGCAATGGGGGGGCGCGTATCCCCGTTACGAAGTGGCCTATTGGCTGTCGGTCTTCGCGCCCCTCCATCCGACACCCCAGCAGGTCATGGGGCTGGAACTGGCGTCCTTGTCGGGCGAGGGCGGGCCGATGCGCGATGAAGCGCTCGAGCGCATGGAAGCCGGCTGGCAGCGCGCGCCCTGTTACCTGCCCTATGCCAACGCCGCGCTTGCCCTGATCCAGCGGGGGGGCATGAATGCGGCGCTGCGCGCGCGCGGTGAGGCCGTCGCTGAACGTAGCCTTGCGTGCAATGCCCGCCACGGGCTGTCCTATTACCATGCGGGCATCCTGGCGACGACCGGAGAAGCAGCCCTGACCTGGTGGCGCGCCGGCATGGCCGCTTCCCCCCTCGTGACCGACGATCTGCTGTTGACGGCCGCCATCCTGTCGCGCACCACACCGGGGCAGGAACAACCGCTGGCCGAGTTGGCCGAGCAGATGGCTCAAACCATCCGCCAACTCGAAGAATCGCCCAGTCTCCACGCGGATCAAGTCTTTTGGACGGAGACCCAGCACACCCTCTACCGCGTGGCCGGCCAGCGTTATCTGGATCTGGTGCCGCTGCCCAATCGCTAGAGACGCAAGGAAGGGTATCTTCCTTACCCGGCCCATCAATCCCACCCGCAGCGCCAATCGTGTCGCCTCGAGGATGAGCATGAAGTGGCGGATGATCTCCGGGTGGGTAACCGTCTCCGGGCCACCCGCCAGTCAATGGAAGATCCGACATCGGGCTCCCGTCATCTGTCCCTGTCCATTGCCGGGCTGACAACAATCCACACCCTTGATTGATCGGGCAATGCCTTGAGACGCTGATTACGCTCGTTTCCTGATGAAGCCCCTACCCTTCGGTAGCCCGAGGGGGAGGTCAGTTCCTTCGGAACGGCCGTGCGGAACTGACACCGTTCACCGCCCCACGATATTCCGGCAGCCACTCCGCCAGCTTTGTCCGTACCGTCGCGTCATCGGACGACTCGGTGCCACCGAGCCAGTCCAGCATCATGGCCACACCCTCCACGTCCACCTCACGCGCCCGCGCCACCCTCAGCTTGGGGTGCGGTGTCGGCAGGCTGGCCTCGGCATCCGCCAGCAATTCCTCGAAGAGTTTTTCACCGGGACGCAGGCCGGTGTAGTCGATGCGAATCTCGGTCTCGTCCTTCCCGGACAGCCGGATCATGAGCCGCGCCAGGTCGGCGATCCTCACCGGCTCGCCCATGTCCAGCACATAGATTTCCCCGCCCTGCCCCATCAGGCCGGCCTGCAACACCAGTTGCGCCGCCTCGGGAATGGACATGAAGTAGCGGGTGATTTCGGGATGGGTGACGGTCACCGGGCCACCCGCCTCGATCTGCTGCCGGAACTTGGGGATGACGCTGCCCGAGGAGCCCAGCACGTTGCCGAAGCGCACCGAGACGAAGCGTGTGCCGTGCTTCCCTTGCAAGCCCTGGCAGAGCATCTCCGCCAGCCGCTTGGAAGCGCCCATCACATTGGTGGGGTTGACCGCCTTGTCGGTGGAGACCATGACAAATTTTTCCACGCCGGTCTCCCGAGCGGCCCGCGCCACCACCCAGGTGCCCAGCACGTTGTTCTTCAGCGCCTGCAGGGTGTTGTGCTCCTCCATCAACGGCACGTGCTTGTAGGCGGCGGCGTGGAACACCACGCCCGGCCGCTCCTCGCGCATGACCTGGCCGACGCGCCGGGCATCCTTTACATCGCCGATCAGGCAGGTGATGGGCACCTCGGGAAAGACGGCGCGGAACGCCTGTTCGATCTGGTAGAGCGCGTATTCGCT
>CAZONS010000381.1:0-3416 GCA_964581195.1 uncultured Thiobacillus sp.
ACGTCCGGGTTCTTCTTCTGCGGCATGATCGAGGAGCCGGTGCAGAAGCGGTCGGGCAGGTCGATGAAGCCGAAGCGCGGCGTCATCCAGATCACCAGTTCCTCGGACATGCGCGACAGGTGGGTCATGATGAGGGCGCCGGCGGCGAGGAATTCGATGGCGAAGTCGCGGTCCGAGACGGCATCCAGCGAGTTCTCGCAGATGCCCTCGAAGCCGAGTTCGCGCGCCACGAACTCGCGGTCGATCGGGTAGCTGGTGCCGGCCAGGGCGGCGGCGCCCAGGGGCAGGCGGTTGACCCGGCGGCGGCAGTCGACCAGACGTTCATGGTCACGCCCGAGCATCTCGAACCAGGCCATCATGTGGTGGCCGAAGGTCACCGGCTGCGCCGCCTGGAGGTGGGTGAAGCCGGGCATCACGGTTTCCGCGTGCTGTTCCGCCAGGTCCAGCAGCGCCACCTGGGCGGCGCGCAGCAGGGCGAGGATGCGGTCGATGCCGTCGCGCAGCCACAGGCGCACGTCGGTGGCCACCTGGTCGTTGCGCGAGCGGCCGGTGTGCAGCCGCTTGCCGGCGTCGCCGACTTTCTTCGTCAGGGCGCGCTCGATGTTGAAATGGATGTCCTCGTCGTCCAGGTTCCAGACGAAGTTGCCCGCTTCGAAGTCGGCCAGGATTTCGCTCAAGCCGCGGCGGATGTCGGTGAGGTCCGCGCCCGAGAGCACGCCGATCCGTTGCAGCATGGCCGCGTGCGCCAGCGAGCCCTGGATGTCGAATGGCGCCAGGCGCCAGTCGAAGGGGATGGATGCCGTATAGCGTTTGACACGTTCGGACACCGGTTCGGAAAAACGGCCGGACCAGGCTTGGGCGGGAGTGGAGGGCGTGCTCATGGAGTGGTAGCTTTCGCGGTGTAGCTCAGGAGACGCGCATTATGACAAAGACGACCGAAGACTCCCGATTCTCGCTGCCCGATTTCCGCAATCTCGGCATCCTGCTGCGCCTGATCCTGGCCGCCCAGGGGGTGGGGCTGGTTGCCGCCCTGATCGCAGCTGCCGGTCCCGCCGACGCCCTGGCGGTGTTCCTGGACAATGCCGCCTACCTGCAGCCGCCGCTGCTGATCACGCTGCTGCTGCTGTTTCTGATCGGGCCGTGGCTGACGCAAAGCCCGGTGCAACAGGGGGGGGTGGTGGCGATACTGGCGGCCGGGACCAGCGCGGTGCTGTGGCGGCTGTTGCTGGAAATCCAGTATCCCGAGGCGGCGGCCGGGAGCCTGACACGCACGGCCCTGCTGGCGATGCTGACCGCGCTTGCCCTGCTGGTCTGGCATGACTGGCGCGCGCGCATGCTTTCCCCGGCCCTGCCGGAGGCGCGCTTGCAGGCGCTGCAGGCACGCATACGCCCGCACTTCCTGTTCAACAGCCTCAACAGCGTGCTCTCCCTGCTTCGGAGCGAACCCGCGCGTGCCGAGACCGCGCTGGAGAATCTGGCCGATCTCTATCGGGCGCTGATGTCCGACAGCGGCGAACTCTCGCCTCTGGGGCGTGAAATTGAACTCGCGCGCGCCTATCTGGACCTCGAAACCATGCGCCTGGGCGAGCGCCTGCAAGCGGAATGGCGCACCGATAATGCGCCTCCCGGCGCCCTGCTGCCCGCCCTGTTGTTGCAGCCGCTGCTGGAAAATGCCGTCTACCACGGCATCGAGCCGAGTCCGGAAGGGGGGCGCATCGGCATCGACATCTTCGCGCGGGGCCACCAGTTGCACGTGGTCGTGCGCAATCCGGTCGGTACCGCGATCCGTCCCGGCAACAGCATGGCGCTGTCCAATATCCGCGAGCGGCTGAAGCTGCACTTCGATGCCGAGGCGCGTCTGTCCACCCATGAGGCGGGAGGCGAGTTTCATGTGCAGGTGGTGATGCCGCTGAGAACCGTGGCGCTCGCCCATGCCGATTAGGATCATCATCGCCGACGACGAGGCGCTGGCGCGCAGCCGGCTGCGCAGTCTGCTCGACGAGCTCGGCGCGAGCCTGCCGGTGGAAGTGGTCGCGGAGGCGGCCCAGGGTGGCGAGGCGCTGGCGCGCGCGCTCGATACGCCGGCCGATGTCATCCTCATGGACATCCAGATGCCGGGCATGAGCGGGCTCGAGGCCGCGCGCCACCTCACCGCCCGGGCGCGCGGGGCGCATCCGACGCCCGCGTTCATTTTCGTGACCGCCCACGACGAACATGCCATCGCCGCCTTCGAATTGCGCGCCGTCGATTACCTGCTCAAGCCGGTGCGTCTGGCGCGCCTGAAGGAGGCCCTGGGCCGGATCCGGCCGCTGCCGGCGGCGGTCGCCGCCAGCCTGGCGCCGAGGCGCGAGCACTTCACCGTGCTGGAACGGCAGCGTGTCCTGCAGGTCCCGATCGCGGACGTGCTCTATCTGCGCGCCGAACAACGCTACGTGACCGCCCGCGCGCGCGACCGCGAGTACCTGCTGGATGAGTCCCTGGTGAAACTGGAGGAGGAGTTCGCGGGGGAACTCCTGCGCCTGCATCGCAACTGTCTGGTCGCGCGCCGACATCTGCTCGGTTTCGAGCGCAGCGAGGGCGGCGGCGAGCCGGGCTGGCTGGCCCTGCTCAAGGACTGGCCGGAGAAATTGCCGGTGTCGCGCCGGCAGATCCATGTCGTGCGCGAGTTCCGGCGCGCGGCGGGATAATACCCGACAATAAAACTCGGGCTTGTCGCCTCCCCGTGCCGACTGGCACACTACGCCTCCATCATCGATCTCTTATAAAGGAACACACCATGGGCGGCCTTTCCACCGATACCCCCATCCCGACCGAAATCAAGCTGCGCCAGCAGTCACGGATACTGGAAATCGCATTCAACAATGGCGACCGCTACGAGTTTCCGCATGAGTTCCTGCGTGTCTACTCGCCTTCAGCCGAGGTGCGTGGCCATGGCCCCGGCCAGGAGACGCTGCAGGTGGGCAAGAAGAACGTCGAGATCAAGAACATCGAGCCGGTCGGGCACTACGCCGTCGGTCTGACCTTCTCCGATGGCCATGATTCCGGCATCTATTCCTGGGATTATCTCCACGACCTGGGGCGCCATCAGGAAGCCTACTGGAAGGCCTATCTGCTCCGACTGGAAGAGGCCGGCGCCTCGCGCGAACCGAAAACCATGGCGTGACTCCGGCGCTGCGCAACGCCATCGAGGCCGCCATCGGCGCGGCGAGCGGCCAGCCCTTCGCCGTCGCCCGGCAGGCGGGACGAGGCGGGGGCTGCATCCATCGCGCCCTGGTCCTGACCGGGGTCGATGGCCGCCACTACTTCGTCAAGATCAACGCCGTCGAGCATCTCGACATGTTCGAGGCGGAAGCGGCGGGGCTGCGCGAGCTCGATGCCAGCGGCGCCATCCGGGTGCCGCGGCCGCTCGTCAGCGG
>CAZONS010000382.1:0-3398 GCA_964581195.1 uncultured Thiobacillus sp.
GACAACGCCAAGACCGCCACCCTGTCGCGCACCATCATCACCAGCGGCACCACGCAGTTGATGGTGCTGGCCATGCTGCTGCTGGGTGGCGAGGTGCTCTACGGCTTCGCCCTGGCGCTGACCATCGGCATCGTCGTCGGCACCTATTCCTCGGTCCTGGTCGCCAGTCCCATCGTGATGTGGCTGGGTGTGTCGCGGGAAGATTTCATCAAGCCGGTGACGAAGCCGGATTCCGGCGCGATGGTCTGAACGGCGTCGTTGTAGCGCGGGCTTCCAGCCCGCGGTTTAAGGAGTTCGCCATGCGCTTGCTGCCCGCCATCCTGTTCGCGGCACTGTCTTTCCCCCTCCATGCCGCCTCGGTCGTCGTCGAAAAGACCATCTCCGGCTTCAGTTCGCCGGAAAGCGTGGTGGTCAGCGGCGACGACGTCTTCGTCTCCAATGTCGGCGTGAAGCTGGATCCATTCGCGAAGGATGGCGACGGCTTCATCTCCAGGCTCGACCGCCAGGGCACCATCAAGGCGCTGAAATGGGCCGACCAGCTCAACGCGCCCAAGGGCATGATCGCCGTGAACGGCGTGCTCTACGTGGCCGACATCGACCGCGTCCTGGGCTTTCGCCAACGCGACGGCAAGCGCGTGTTCGAGCTCGATCTCGCCGCCAGCGGCGCCAGATTCCTCAACGCCTTCGCCCGTTATGACGATCGCCGTCTGCTGCTCTCCAGCACCGACCTGGGCAAGGTGTTCGTCATCGACCTGCCACGGGCCAGTTACGGCGAACTGGCTTTCGATACCCCACCCCATGGTCCCAATGGCCTCAAGAAACAGGGCAGCCGTCTGATGGTGGTGGAGTGGGGGCTCGACAATCAGGCCAACGGCAAGGTGAGAAGCTATGTCCTCGACGGTTTCACCGCGAAGCTGGAAAACACCTGGTCGCCGGAGCCGGCGGGCTATTTCGACGGTGTGGTCAGCCTCGGCGCCAATCGCTGGCTGATCTCCAACTGGGTGAAATTCGAGCCGGCCGGTGTTCTGCACGTGCTCGACACCCGTGCCGGCAAGCTCGCCATCGCCACTCAACAGTCGCCCATCTCCGGTCCCGCCGACATGTTTCTCGACGATCAGGGCAAGCTCTGGGTGCCGGGGATGATGGAGGGCAAGGTCCACAGAATGGGGGTTCGGCCCTGAACCAGACAATCGCGCGCTCCGGCCTTCGGATCGCGTTCATCACTGCCCGCGCGACATGGAATTACTGACCTACTTCATCGACGTCGTCCTGCACCTGGACAAGCACCTCGCCCTGCTGGTGCAAAGCTATGGCGTCTGGGTCTACGCCATCCTTTTCATCATCGTGTTCATGGAAACCGGCTTCGTGGTGACGCCCTTCCTGCCGGGTGATTCCCTGCTGTTCGTGGCCGGCGCGGTGGCGGCGGCGGGCGGGATGGACCCGGTGATTCTGGCCGCGACGCTGATCACCGCGGCCTTGTGCGGCGACAACGTGAATTACTGGGCAGGTCGCTTTCTGGGCCCGAGGGTGTTCCAGTTCGAGGGTAATCGCTGGCTGAAGCGGGAAAACCTGGACCGCACCCACGCCTTCATGGAGAAGCACGGACCCAAGGCGATCATCATCGCCCGCTTCGTGCCGGTGGTCCGGACCTTCGTGCCGTTCGTCTGCGGCATCGGCCATCTCACCTATCCGCGTTTCCTCGGTTATTCGCTGCTGGGCGCGTTGCTCTGGGTCGGACTGCTGGTGCCGGCCGGTTATTTCTTCGGCAACCTGCCCATCGTGAAAAACAATCTCACTGTGGTGATCCTGCTGATCGTCCTGCTGTCCATCCTGCCCGGCATACTCGAATACGTCCGGCACCGGCGCGCCACCCGTCGCTGAGGCGCGCCTTACTTCAGCGTCGAAAGATAGGCGGCGATGACCGGGATGTCGGCGGCCGGCAGTTTGCGGGCGATCAGGGTCATCACCGGGTCGGTGCGTGGCGGGGTGCTGGAGCGGTAGTTGTTGAGCGCCTGGGTGAGGTAGGAGGCGCGCTGGCCGGCGAGACGGGCGATGGACTTGCTGCCGGTGGCGTTGGGGCCATGACAGCCCGAACAGGTGGCCAGGTAGCGTTTGCGTCCCTGCGCCACCTGTCGCTCGTCCTCGATCCTGGCGGGAACGGGGCGCATGGCGGCGTAATACACGGCCATGTTGACGCGATCCTCGTTGCTCAGCGATTTGATCAGGCCGGACATGAACTCGTCCTTGCGGCGGCCATCACCGAACTTTTCGATCTGGGTGAGCAGGTAGACCGGGTTCTGCCCGGCCAGGTTGGGGATGTTCTCCTGCACGCTGTTGCCATCCTCGCCGTGGCAATACAGGCAGAGAAAGGCGGCGCGCTTGCCGGCAGCGAGCGTTTTCGGGTTGGCGGCCGCCTTTTCGACGCGGGCCTCATAGTCGTTCGCGCTCAGTGGCGCCTCGACCTGCTTCGTCGGGGCCGCCATGAGCGACGGGGTGGCGAGGCAAAGACCCAAGGCCAGTGCCAGGGGAGTGATGCGTTGCTTGGACATAATGGTCATCCGTTGTTATCGATCGCACCGGGGCGATGTGTTGTCCTCTCCGACTGGGCTCGGGGCCCGCGCCCCTTGCCCATCGCTTGTATCAGCCGGCGGTGACGAGCCCCGCCAGGCGGTTGATTTCCTCGAGCAGTTCATCTTCCTGATAGGGCTTGCCCATGTAGGCGTTGACCCCCAGTTCCTCAGCGTGCTGGCGATGTTTGTCCGCCGTGCGCGAGGTGATCATGATGATGGGCAGATCGCGGCTGAGGTTGCCGGCGCGCACGTGGCGCGCCACTTCGAAGCCATCCATGCGTGGCATCTCGATATCCAGGAGCATGACCGCCGGCAGTTCGTCTTCCAGCGCCTCCAGCGCCTCGACGCCATCGCGCGCGATGGCGACGCGGAAGCCTTCGCGTTGCAGGAAACGGCTGGTGATCTTGCGCACGGTGAGCGAGTCGTCCACCACCAGGACCAGCGGCGCCTGCGCGATCTCCCGCTCCTCGACCTCCGCCGGCAGCCGGGGCGCGCGCTCGGCGAGCTGGAAGGGGTTGATGATGAGGGCGACGCGGCCGTCACCGAGCACGGTGGCGCCGGTGATGCCGGCGATCCGCGCCAGTTGCGGGCCGATGTTCTTCACCACCGCCTCGAAGTTGCCGTCCAGGGCATCCACCCGGATCGCCAGGCGTTGCTCGCCACTCTTGAGCAACAGGATGGTGCGATAGCGTCCTTCGCTGGCCAGCGCGGCGCGCCCGACCAGTTCGGCGAGCGTGCGCAAGGGATAGGTTTCATCGCCCAGCATGAGGTAGCCGGTTTCGTGCAGGGCGGCCATTTCCTCGGCGCGGACTTCCCGCACCAGCGTGA
>CAZONS010000383.1:0-3384 GCA_964581195.1 uncultured Thiobacillus sp.
GGGCCGGCGCGGTCGATTTGCAGCCGGAGATTCCAAAGTCCGACAGGCTCCTAGCGGCTCAGACCCAGCGACCGCTTCCCGTCAGCCGCCAGTGGCTGCCGCCATCGCCGAGCATCATCTCCATCAGGAAGCCCAGCACCGCGATGAACATGCTCGCGAAAAAGGCGGTCCAGAAACCGGAGATCGTGAAGCCGCGCACCAGCGATGACACCAGCAGCAACATCAGGGCATTGATCACCAGCAGAAAGAACCCCAGCGTCAGCAGGGTCAGCGGCAGCGTAAACAGGATCAGCAGCGGCTTGACGAGGGCGTTGGCGAACCCCAGCAGCAGGGCCGACACCACCAGTGACGGCGTATCCGCGAAACGGACGCCATCGAACACATGGCTCACCACCCACAACGACAGCGACATGACGGCCCACTGCAGCAGGAATGATGGGAGGTTTTCGAACATGTGTCGCGATCCTGGGTGAATTGGCCGGGGCCATCATAACAAGGGCGACACCCGCGCGAATAAACCGGGCAGTGCGAATAGGGATGCCCAGTGTAAGATTGCGGCGCCGAAAAAAAAGTGACTGATGAATCACATTGGAGCCGGGGAATGAAGCGCTTGATCGCAGCCATCACCTTTATGTCGTTGTCACTGGCGGCAACCGCGCAAGCGGATAACGACACGGGGCTGGAGAGGTTGCTCATGATGAGCATGGATGAATTGATGTCGCTCAAGGTCAAGATATCCACCAATACGGAACAGACGCTCGCGCGCGCGCCGTCGGTGGTTTCCGTCATTACCGCGGATGACATCCGGGCCACCGGCGCGACCAATCTCACGGAAATATTGCAGAGCGTGCCCGGCATCCATGTCCGGAACAATCTGTTCGGATTCAGGCCGCAAATCACCTTTCGCGGCGCCAGCGGTACCCATACGCTGCTGATGCTCAATGGCGCGCCACTCAAGGATCTGGTCTGGAACGCCGGCATTTTCTGGAAGGGTCTGCCGGTCAGCATGATCGACCGCGTCGAAATCATCCGAGGCCCCGGCTCGGCACTGTTCGGTTCGGATGCTTCCGCCGGTGTCATCAATGTCATCACCCGCGCCGCCGGCCGTATCGAACAATCCGTCGCGGGCGCGCGTCTCGGCGGTTTCGACAGCCAGGCAGGCTGGGTGCGGCATGGGGCGAAATGGAATGGTTTCGACATTGCCCTCACCGCCGAACTGTCGCATACCGATGGCCACGACCCGTTCATCGCCGTCGATGGCCAGACCGCCAGGGACCGCGCTTATGGCACCAGCGTCTCCCATGCCCCCGGCCGGGCCCACTATGGCTGGGACGGCCAGGATCTCCACCTCTCCGTGTCCCGGGGCAACTGGCGCCTGCTCGCCGACCATCTTGGCCATGACAACGTGGAAATCGGCTTGACCGGGGCCGCCGTGCTGGACCCCACGACCCGGGGCCGCGCCCGGCGTTACGACCTCGCGCTGCTCTACAACGATGAACAGTTCGCGTCGGACTGGGGCCTGAATGCGCAACTGCGTCACCATCGGCTTTCCTACTCGTCAGGCGAGGGATTCATGGAGCGTCCGCCCGGTTACACGGACGCGACCGGCATCTATCCGGACGGTTACATCAACCGCATGAGTTCAAGCGAACAGGGCCACAGCATCGAGGTCAGCGGCCTCTATGGCGGCATCGGCGGGCATGCCATCCGGGTGGGTGGCGGCTACAAGGTCGACAGGCTGAGCCGAGTCGAGCAATGGCTCAACTTCGGAACGGGCGCGGACGGCAATCCCATCGTCGCGGGCACCGCCCTTCAGGATGTCTCGGATACACCCTATGCCTTCGCGCCGGAGAAGACCCGCCAGAACGGCTATGTCTTCCTCCAGGATGTCTGGTCTCTCGCCGATGATCTGGAACTCACCGCGGGGGCGCGTTATGACCATTACTCCGATTTCGGCGGCACGCTGAATCCGCGTCTGGCCATGGTCTGGCAAAACACGAACACACTCACCAGCAAATTGATTTATGGCGAAGCGTTCCGGGCCCCCTCCTATCTGGAGTTGTATGCCCCGACGGCGGCCACCAAACCAAACCCGAATCTGGTCCCTGAACGCTCGAAAACCTGGGAATTGTCCTTTGCCTACGCGGCCACCCGCAATTTGAAACTGGACATCGGCTTTTATCGCTTCGTCCAGTCCGACCTCATTGCCGCCGACGCGTCCAACCAGTTCCAGAATACGGGCCGCAACACGGCGCACGGGATAGAAATGGAAGCGCAATGGCAGGCGACGAAAACCTTGCGACTGGCCGGCAATCTGAGTCATCGCAAGGAAACCATCGCGTTCAATTCGGTGCCCGCGCGCAAGGCTTATCTGCGCGCGGACTGGGCCTTCGATCCCAACTGGAACTGGAACCTCCAGGCCAACTGGATCGGCGCGCGCCCCCTCCCCGCCGGCGACCCACGCGCGCCCCTGAACTCCCATACCCTGGTGGACACCACGCTACGCCACTTCCATCGCGCCAACTGGGAGTTCGCCACCTCCATCCGCAATCTCTTCGATGTGGACGCCCGCGAATACAGCAGCGCCGCCATACCGGACAATCTGCCCCTGCCCGGGCGCAGCCTGTACGCGGAACTGACCTACCGATTCTGAGCGCCCCCGCGCCGCGCATCTTGCGTTTCCTCATCGGTGTCCTCATCGCCCCGCGGCCCACGCGGATGAACCCGGCCAGGACGGTCACGCGCGCCCGCGCCCTGGCGCTGCTGTTCGGCCTGGCGTGCCTGGGTCCGTTCGCCTTCGCGGGGGATCTGCCGACCGAACAATCGGTAATGGCCGCGATGGTGTTCAATTTTCTCAAGTTCACCGAGTTCCCCCCCGAAGGTCTGGCCGGCGCGCCCTCCAGCCTGCGCCTGTGTCTTGCCGTGCATGATCAGCCGCGCAGGGAGGCCCTGGGCGCGCTGGCCGGACGCAGGGTGGGCGGCAGGGAACTGGTGGTCAGCGATCTCGCTCCACGTGGCGGCGAATGCGACGTGTTCTACGTCGACGCCCGGGGGCGCTGGCGGGACGCGATGGACCACCCCGCCCTGCAACGCGCGCTGACCATCAGCGCTTATCCAGGCTTTGTCCGGGACAACGGCATGATCGAAATCGATGTGCGCCGGGACGGCGTCCGCTTCGACATCAACCTTGCGCAGGGTCGCCGCGCCGGTATCCATTTCTCGCCCCAATTGCTGCGCCTGGCACGCCAGATCCATGACTAACCCCCGGCACGCCTCCACCTTCTTCGATCGCCGCTCGATTCGCTACCCACTCGCCTAGCTGATCGTCGTGGTGGTCATCGTGGGCATCTCCCTGGCGCTGCTGAGCAACGCCCTGATCCTGCT
>CAZONS010000384.1:0-3347 GCA_964581195.1 uncultured Thiobacillus sp.
GGGATATGCACCTTGCGCCATTTGGCCATGGCGTCGAAGGTCACCGACTCCCAGACCCGGAGGCCGGTTCGATCTCGTAGCGGGTGATGACCGGTCCGGGATAGGCGGCCAGCACTTTTACCTCGACGCCGAACTCGCGCAGCTTGCGCTCGATCAGGCGGGACGTGGCCTCCAGTCCGGCCTGGTCGATCTGGGCGGCGGCGGCGACCTGTTCATCGAGCAGGCGCAACGGGGGGCGCTGTTCATTGGGCAGGTCGTGGAACAGGCGTTCCTGGCGTTCCTCCTGCACCCGTTCCGATTTCACGATGACCGGTACCGCCGCCTCGATGCGTACCGGGGGTTCCTTGACCATGCGCTTGCGCTCCTTGCGCACCACTTCCTCGCGCTCGCTCAGGGCCTCCTGACCCGCCCGGCGATCGCGCCGTGTCTGCCAGGCGGCGAGGGCCGCGCCGAAGGCGGTCTCGATGGCCGTGCCCAGACGTTCCGCGAGGGTGATCCAGGACAGGCCGGTGAAGAGGCTGAAACCGGCGCCCCAGGCGAGCAGCAGCAACACGGTGCCGCCATCGAAACCGAAAGCCGTCTGGACCAGTCTGGCCAGTCCGTCGCCGAGGGCGCCACCGGAGATCAGGGGCAATTCGGCCTGGGCGCGGTGGAAGCGCAGGGCCTCCAGGGCGCTGCTGGTGAGCAGGACCACGAGGAAACCGATCAGGGTGATGCCCAGGCCATGGCGGTGCTCGCTGATCGCCGCGCCCTCGCCGATATTGCGATAGCCCCACCAGACCAGGAACAGGGACAGCAATACCCACCACCAGGCGGAGAGGCCGAACAGATAGAGCAGCAGGTCGGACAGCCAGGCACCGAAGTGGCCCCCGGTATTCGCCACCGCCTGATCCATGCCGGTGCGCGACCAGCCAGGGTCGCTCGCGTGATAACTGAGCAGGATCATGCCCAGATAGACCGCGAGGCCGACTGCGGCCAGCCACCAGACTTCACGCAACTGCCGCGCGACGCGGGGCGCCAGCGGTTTCTTGGGGGGTTTGGGTACGGCGCAGCGCCGGGGAGATGTCTTGCCGAGCATGGCGCGCACTATAAAGGATGCCTCTGTTTGCCTGTAGTCCCTGTCTGTCGGATCATGGGCTCAATAAATCCGACGCCGAGCCGTAACAGACCCCACGGCGGCGGCTGACTGTCGATGATCATGTATGGAGCCTAACTGATGGCAGCGAGTGAGACCACGCCTGAGCCCCCAACCACGAATCTGGAACAGGAACTGCATGAGGCGGATTTCGGCGATATCCATCTACGGGCGGGAGAAACCTTGATCGTGCAGCCACTTGCCGGTTTGGGTGCCGAGTCCTTCTCAGTCAGCTTCATCGGTGCGCACGGCAAGCTAAGTTTTTTGACGTCTCTGCCACGCGTAGGTGAAAAGGGGAAATGGGTCACTCCAGGCAACCAGTTCAAGTTTCGCGTGGTTCATGGCAAGCATGTCTATGCTTTCACCGCGCGGAGCCTGCGCGCGCATTCCCGCCCCTATCCCTATGCCCATTTTTCGATTCCGGAGAGTGTGAAGTACCGCCAGGTCCGCAAGTCGCACCGTCTTGAAACACGCATGCCAGTCGAGATCCGTCGCGGCGACGGTTCGCAAGCGCAGGCGGTGATGCGAGACATCAGCGAGCACGGCGCCAAGCTGGAAATGAGCGAACCCCTGGGTGAAGTCGCCGACGTGGTCACCCTGACCCTGCCTATCATGCTGCCGCACGTAGTCCGCTCCATCGTGGTGACCGCCACCATCTGCAACTGCGGCGACCCGGATCGATCCGCTTCAGGCGGGCGACTCGTTCATGGTGTCAGTTTTGCGCTGTCGTCAGCCGAGGACAGGATTGTTCTGCAACATTTCATCGATCACTCATTGGTCGAGCAATTGGCCTGAGTCGCATCTGCCCAGGGTGGCGCTGGACATTACTTGAGGCCCGCCAGCAGCGAGTGATAGACCTTCAGGCGGATGGGCAGGATGGCACCCGCGCGGGCGGCTTCCATGACCGCGCAGCCGGGTTCCTTGAGGTGGCGGCAGTTGTGGAAGCGGCACTGGCCCAGGCGTTCGCGGATTTCCGGGAAGGCGGCCATGAGGCTGGCCTGGTCGAGATGCTTGAGCCCGAATTCCTGCATGCCGGGGGAGTCGATCACCTGTCCTTCGACGGCCGCTCCCGATTCCCCTTCTCCGGGGCCGGGCAGACGGTACATGCGCGCGTGGGTGGTGGTGTGCTTGCCGGTATCCAGCGCCGTGGAGATTTCGCTGGTGGCGGCGTTGGCTTCCGGTACCAGGCGGTTGAGCAGGGTGCTCTTGCCCACCCCTGAGGCCCCGACGAATACGGTGGTGTGGCCCGTCAGGCGCCGCGCCAGATCTGCCAAGTCTTCCCGCGCCGAGACCCGCAACAGCGTATAGCCCAGCTCGCCATAGGGAGCGAGCTTCTCCGCCAGCGCCCCGGTTTCCGGCAGGTCCGACTTGTTCAGCACGATCAGCGCGGGGATGTCCGCCACTTCACAGGCCACCAGACAGCGGATCAACAGTTCCTCGTGGAAGGCCGGGACCGCCGCCACGATGATGGCGGCCTGATCGACGTTGGCGGCGAGCAGCTTGCTGCGGAATGCATCCGATCGGTAGAGCAGGTTGTGGCGGTCCGCGATGCTTTCGATGACGCCGTGGCCATCGCTGGTGAGCGCGAAGGTCACCTGGTCGCCGCAGGCGACCCCGCCCTTCTTGCCGCGGGTGACGCATTCCACCACCCCCTCGCCGCCATCGACGAGGAAGTGGCGGCCGTGGACGGCGACGACCTTGCCGCGCATCAAAGTGTCAACAGGGTGTCGATCTTCGCGGCGCAGATGAAGTCGGATTCGGAGAGCCCGCCGATGGCGTGGGTGATGTATTCCACGCGACAGGTGTTGTAACCCACGCTCAGGTCGGGATGGTGGCCCTGCCGGTGCGAAACCCAGGCCACGGCGTTGACGAAGGTCATGGTGATGTAATGATCCGGGAACTTGAATTCCCGCCGCAGCTTGCCGTCCACGACCGCCCAGGCGCTGGCCAGTTGCGGCATCAGGGCCGTGATTTCATCCGGTGTGAGTGGCGCGATGCCTCCCTCGCAGGGCTTGCATTTGCCTTTGGAGAGGTCGCAGAAGGTATCGGTCATGGTCACGCCTTACTTGAATTTGTAGAAGGCGCCGTTCAGATAGGCGGACAGGTTCAGTTCGTCTTCCGGGAACAGGTTGTTGCCGAGGTTGGCGTTGCAGGTGTGCACCATCTGGGCGAGCCCGGACGGATTCTTCACCCGCCGATCGGCGCGGGTATA
>CAZONS010000385.1:0-3327 GCA_964581195.1 uncultured Thiobacillus sp.
GGGTGCCGAAGAACATGGTGTTCCTGCCCTTCCACTTCCACGACTGCGCCAACCGCCTGACCCTGGGCCTGCTCGACCCGCACTCGCGCCAGCCCGCCTACAAGCAATCCGCCATCCGCATCGAGCGCATCGAGGATCAGGCGGCGGCGGCGAGGCTGTCCATGGAAATGCGGAAGTTCTGAGTATTCGTAGGTCGGGTTAGGCGCAGCCGTAACCCGACACCCAGGCACGTCGGGTTACGCGATAAAGCCGCTAACCCGACCTACGCGGAGAATCGCTATGTTTCAAGTACGCCCCAACGAGCCCGACTACGCGCTCCTGAAAGACCCCAGCAGCAAGCTGCAGAACCGCTACGGCAAGTCCATCGAGACCGTGCCGGAAGGCCACGAACTGCGCGGCCAGAGCCTCAACATCAACAGTGACGCCGGCATCGGCGCCAATCCCAACCGCTACAAGCAGCACGGCTTCTACTTCAACGCCGACAACTGCATCGCCTGCCATGCCTGCGAGGCGGCCTGTTCCGAGAAGAACGACAACCCGGCGCACATCGCCTTTCGCTCGGTGGGCTTCGTCGAGGGCGGCACCTATCCGTCCTACCAGCGCCTCAACATCTCCATGGCCTGCAACCACTGCGACAACCCGGTCTGCCTGAAGGGCTGCCCGACCCGCGCCTACACCAAGTTCGCGGAATACGGCGCGGTGCTGCAGGACCCGGACATCTGCTTCGGTTGCGGCTATTGCACCTGGGTCTGCCCGTACAACGCGCCGCAACTCGACCCGGTCAAGGGCCAGGTATCCAAGTGCAACATGTGCGTGGACCGTCTCGAAGTCGGCCTGAAGCCCGCCTGCGTCTCGGCCTGCCTGGGCAAGGCGCTGGACTTCGGCGTCATCGAGAACATCCCGGAAGGGCGCAGTCAGGCCAGGGCCGAGATCCCCGGCTTCCCGCGCCCGGACATCACCCACCCCAACATCCGCTTCCAGCAGACCCGCACCACCCCGCGCGACATGGTGCGGGTGGACAGCATGCCGGTGAAATACCATCGCGATGATGCCAGTGACGGTTTCCGCCCGGTGCTGGACCCGAAGCACGACTTCAAGCGGGAATGGAACCTCGGCAAGCTGCTCGGCAGCCACGAGAACGCCCACATCGCCTTCACCCTCAGCGTGCAGTCGGTGATGGGCGCCTTCCTGGTGCTGGCCCTCGGCGCCTGGCTGAACGTCGCGGCGGTCATCGAGTTCATCGGCAGCGCCGCCTATCTGCCCAGCGTCATCACCCTGATCGCCCTGATGAGCTTCGGCCTGCTCAAGCTCAACCTGCACCTGGGCAAGCCGATGCGCTTCTATCGCGGCTTCAACAACTGGCGACTGTCGCCGGTCAGCCGCGAGATCGCCGGGGTGTCGCTGTTCTTCGCCGGGCTGGCGGGCCACGGCTTTTTCACCCTGTTCGACGGCTTCCCCTTCGCCGCAATCCTGAAGCAAGCGGCCACGGCGGCGGCCCTGCTCGGCCTGGGTTTCGGCGGCTACTACATGATCAAGCTCTACCGCATCCCGGCGCGGCCGTTCTGGAACCACTGGCACACCGGCGCCGCCTTCACCGGCAGCGGCCTCGGCCTCGGCGCGCTGTTGCTGGCGCTGATCGCGGCGGGCTTCGGCGTGTTGACCCCGGAACTGGGCGAGGGCCTGGCCTTCCTGGTGCTGGCGGCGCTGCTGCTGGAAGGTGTCGGCCTGCTCGCCCATGCCCGCGATCTGCGCGGCCAGGGCGAGGAGGGCGACGCCTCGTTCTACGAGCAGACCACCACCTACGGCTACCCCTACTGGCTGCGCAATGGCCTGCTGCTGTTGGGCCTGATCCTGGCGGCACTCCTCGCGCTCGGCGACGCCAACCTGCAGATCGAAGCGTTCCTGTTCGGCCTGCTGACCCTGACCGCCCTCACCGCCGCGATCCTCGGCCGCGCCCTGTTCTACGTCCTGGTCATCCCCACCACCATGCCCGGCGCCTTCTTCTGGCGTAACAAGGGTTTCGTCGAACACGCACAGGAAGTCGGCCTGGCGGACATGCCGCAACTGGGCGTGGTGCCGAGCCGGCATTGACCCGCGTAGCGTTCGCTTCATCGCCTGATGGGCTTCGCTATCGCTCAACCCATCCTGCCGCGCTGTCCTTTATTGATTCGACATAGGGCGAATGAACCGGCGTCTTCTAGCCGGCGTTATCCAGGATTAAGGGGCCGGACTCACTCCCCCCGCAATTGGGCGCGGCGCCGTCGCTACACGTGCGTTGATGGGGGGAGCAACAGCGAAAGCCATTCTTGGTGGGTTACGCGTGGCTCGCCGTTACAACGCTTCGCCAAAAAACACGGCGGCGGTGACGATCCGTGTGCGTTCCAGATGTCCGCGTTGCAGCAGGCCGGCGCGGCGGTCGCCGGTCACCAGATAATCCGCTTGGCCCTCCGCAGCCATGGCCAGCAGAAACGCATCGTCCGGGTCGGCGGTCTCGAAAGTGTCGGGCAGGGTCTCCAGTACGATGGCGCGCTGCATGTTGTTGACCATCACCCCCACCCTGGCGGGTTGCAGAATGGCTTGAAATTTGGGGTAGCGGCTGGCGCGACGGATTTCATCGAGTTGCCGGATCGAGGTGACCAACTGGAAACGCGCCAGCCGCCAGGCGCGATAGATCGCATCAGGCGGCCCGTGTGGCGAGATCAGGGCGCTGAACAGAATATTGGTGTCCAGTACTACCCGCATTACGAGCGCCTGGCCCAGGCTAGCGCTGCATCCACCGCCGCCATCACGTCACCCTCGTTCACGCCCAGGTTGTTCTCCTTGGCCTGCTCGGCGCTCAATTCCAGGATGTGCGCCCGTACCGCTTCTTCGATGAAACGCGACAAATCCCCCTTCCTGCCACCGCCCTGGCTGGCCAGGAACATGCGCAAGGTCTGGTCTGTTTCAGCGGATACCGCTAGGTTCCAGCGTACCGAATTCATGAGGCACTCCTACAAGGGTTAATCGGCGCATAAATGCATAGGTGTATATATGCTGAATATTCGATGTGCCGCAACTGCTTTTTCGTAAGGCGTTTTTCTCGTTGAAGGGGCTTGGCTCACCGGCTTCCATTCACGCATACCCCGCCTCTCTCTGGCTTCTCAGTTAAGCACGCGTAGGGCGGATGAGCCGGCGTCTTCTTACCGGCGTTATCCGCCGAATGCCAAACATTCGGCGGAAGGCGCGATAAAGCCGCTTTCCCGCCCTACCTTGCTGGCCGCTTTCCGGGCAGGCCTAGTACCTCATTTCATCGTAACTTGCGGATAGAGGTGTTTGAGCTTGACGCGG
>CAZONS010000386.1:0-3315 GCA_964581195.1 uncultured Thiobacillus sp.
CGAATTTCATTTCAAGGATGGGACTGTCGCCGACCTCTCGCGCCGCGTGATTCGCAAGGGCAGGCGCGCCGCGCATCTCACGCCCGCCGAAGGCCGCCTGCTGCGCGTGTTGCTGGAGAACCCGGGGCGGGTATTTTCGCATCGCGAACTGGTCCTGCTGGTGCAGGGATACGACACCGCGCCGCAGGAGGCACCCGAAGTGCTGCGCCCGCTGGTCAGCCGCCTGCGGCACAAACTGGAAGAGTTCCCCGGTCTGATGAATCGACTCTCCAGCGTACGCGGCACGGGATATGTTTACGAGGAAGGGGATTAATCGTGCGGACCCCAGGGGGTATCGGGCGGTACGTTCTGCGGGCGGATCCATCTGAGCCAACCGCCCTTGTGACTTTTGCGAGTGGGGGGCGTGGGGTCGCTTCTCACCAGGAGCAGGCTGAGGGCCAGCACGGCCGCGCCCGTCCATTGCAGGGACGTGAGGCTTTCCTTCAGCCACCAGTGGCTGAAGGCGATTGCCACCAGCAGTTCGCTCAGGCCGAGCAGAGCGGTCTGCATCCCGCCGAGGTGTTTGACCCCCAAAAAGAGCGCCAGCCGCGCGAAGAACGTGACCAGCGTGAGCCAGATGACCGGCCACCAGGAGACGTTTTCGCCCGGAAGTCGCGGATCGAACAGGAGGAAGGCCGGCAGGACGACCGCGCTCATGGCGAGGAGCGTATAGAGGGTCACGGTGGGGGCGGGAACGTCGTACAGCACGCGCTGATTGATGGGCAGGTGGAAGGCGTACAGCACGGAGCCGGCCAGCATCATCAGCACGCCCAGCGGGTCCGCTTTGCCGGTCGGCCCGCTGGTGAGCAGGAAAACGGCCAGCATGGCCAGTCCGACGCGCAAGACGGTCATGCGGCTGATGGGATGGCGATCCAGGACGAGCGAGAAAGCCAGGAACAGGGGATAGAGCGAATACAGCATCTGGCCGATGGAGGCGGGCAGGCGCGCCAGCGACATGTAATAGAAGATCGAGCCGAGGCCGTTGATTGTGCCGGCCAACATGCAACCCGCAAAGCCGACGGGGTAAATGTAGAGAAAGCGCCGCCTGAACAACGCGACGATCAGGAAAAGCAGGGCCGCCGCGAGGCTCGTCCGCAGGCCCACCACGGCCAGCGGGGAAAAGCCGAGCAGGATGGCCTGCCTGCCCAGCACGGGAGCCAGTCCGAGCAGGAAGGCCGAAACCAGCGCGGCCTGAATTCCTTTGGCGCGCTCCGTTTTCATGTTTTTCCGGTCAGCGGATCAGCGACCGGACCTCCTCGAGAAATTCATCGTTCAGGAAATCCCCTTTCTGCATCAGGGCTTGGATCTGTCCCGCCAGCCGGGTTTTTTCATCGGGTGTCAATTCCTTGGCAGAGGCCACAATGACCGGGATCTGGGCGGTTTCCGGTTTCGCTTTCATCAAATCCAGCACGGCAAACCCGTCCATGTCGGGCATCATCAGGTCGAGGATGACGAGGTCGGGAAGTTCACGCTGGATGATTTCCAATCCTGTCGGTCCATCGCTCGCCTCGATGATCTGGAAGTCGCCCTGCGATTGCAGGATGCGGCGGATCAGGCGTCGGGACTCGGGGCTATCGTCCACGATGACCACGCGCTGGAAGCGGTCCGGCGCGACGTTGGTCAACGCGGCCAACAGGCCCTCCTGCGGTTTGTCCTCGGCGCGCGAGGGAAGCACCACGTTGCGCGCCCAGTTGTCTCCCAGGATGTACGGTTCGGCCGGCATGGTGTGGCCGGTGCAGTTGACCACCACCGTGTCGGTCGGCTTGATGACGCCGGCGCGGATCAGTTTGAACAGCCCGGCGAAGGCCACCGCCGCGGCGGGTTCGGCCGAGATGCCTTCCATTTTTGCGAGCACGTGCATGGCGCGATAGGTCTCCTCGTCAGTAGCGCTCTCGAAGACGCCGTGGGTTTCGTCCACCTGCCTGCGGAGCAGAACGTAGGCGCGGCCCGGGTCGCCGGTGGCGAGCGTTTCGATATGGGTGCGCGGCGTGGCGACCGGCTCGACCTGCTCCAGCCCCTTCTTCCACGATCGCACCATCGGCGCGCAGCCATCGGCCTGGATGGGGGCCAGGGCGGGGATGCGGTCGGTCCAGCCCATCTGCCGCAATTCGCGAAATCCCTTGTAGACGCCGATGGGTCCCATACCGCCGCTGATGGACTGGACGTACCAATCGGGAGTGCGCCAGCGCAGGCCCTCGCCGTTGGAGGGCGGGCCGAGCAGCATCGTCAGTTGCTCGCTGATCTCGAAGGCGATGGTTTTCATGGCTTCGATGGAGGTGATGGTGCGCGCGCCCATGTCGAGGTACAGGTTGCGCTGGCGGGCGAATTCCGCCGCCAGCAATTTCGTCTGGTCGTAGGAGGCGGTCACCTTGACCACCTGGCTTCCGTAGAGGGCGATCTCGCGCATCTTGACCGCCGGGACGAGGCTGGTGACGAAGGCCCACAGTTTGATCCCAGCCCGCGCCGCGTAGGCCGAGTAGGAGATGGCGACGTTGCCCGTGGAGGCGGCCGCCATTTCCGTGATGCCCGCCTCTTTGAGCGCGGCGATCGTGACCGCGGCCTGGCGGTCCTTGAAGGAGCAGGTCGGCCCCTGGCGCTCATCCTTGATGAAAAGGTGAGGGACTCCGAGCATCATACCGAGGTTGACAGCCCGGATCATCGGCGAGCCGCCCTCGCCCAGGTAGAGAGAGGGGTTGGGGTTGCGGACCGGCAGGAGTTCGCGATACCGCCACAAATCGAAGGGGCGGGCGGGCAGTTGCGCGGGCAGGGTCTTGGCCAGCCTGGCATAGTCGTACTCCGCTTCGCGCCACTGGCTGTTGCAGCGCGGGCAGTGAATGGACGCGGGGAAATAAGGCGCGGTATGTCCGCAATCGAGGCATTTGACAACGAAAGACATGAATATTCCTGGGGGATCAGGGTTTGAGGCGTTGGAGGGCGCGTTCCAGGGTGGCGATGAGTTGCTGTTCTGTGAGCGCGCTTTTCTGAATCATGCGCTGGCCGAACCCCTGTAATTGTTGCTGTTGTTCGGCGGTCAGGTCGCCGCCGCTGACGACGATGACCGGCACGTCGCGCAATGTTTCAGCGGAACGCATTCTTTCGAGGATGGTGAAGCCGTCCAGGTCGGGCATGAACAGGTCGAGGATCACAGCGTGGGGCGCGCGCGCCTGGATCGAAGCCCATCCGTTGCGGCCGCCTTCGGCCAGGGTGGGGTGGTAACGCCCGTTTTCCGAGAGCATCTGACCGATCAGGCGCAGGTCGTGAGGGTCGTCGTCCACA
>CAZONS010000387.1:0-3301 GCA_964581195.1 uncultured Thiobacillus sp.
CAGGGTGGTCTTGCCGCCACCGCTGTAGCCGGCGATGCCGAGGACTTTCATGGCTGGATTCTCCAATGTCACACGCAGGTGGATTCATGACCAAAGTCAAGGTTCACCCCGAAGGGAACGCGGATCATGTCTCGCACCACACCCGCCAGAATGCGTGGGTGCTATATTCTGACGTATATAACGCTATTCAGGCATGACCATGAATTCGCTTGTCGACCGCTTCGGACGCACCATCGAATATCTGCGGCTTTCCGTCACGGACCGCTGTGATCTGCGTTGCGCCTACTGCATCCCGGAAGGCTTCAAGGATTTCGAGGAACCCGAGCACTGGCTCAATTTCGACGAACTGGAACGCCTGCTCGCGCTGTTCGCCAGGCTCGGCATGAAGCGCGTGCGCCTGACCGGCGGTGAACCGCTGCTGCGCCGCAACGTGGTGGATCTGTGCGGACGCATCGCCGCCCTGCCCGGGATCGAGGATCTGTCCTTGTCCAGCAATGCCACGCAACTGGCCAGGATGGCCGGCGACCTCAAGCGCGCCGGAGTCACCCGCCTGAACATCAGTCTCGATTCCCTGCGCCCGGAGGTGGTGGAGAAGATCAACGGCCGCCCGGTGCTGGACAAGATCCTGGCCGGTCTGGAGAGCGCCCGCGCGACGGGCTTCGCGCCGGTCAAGGTCAACATGGTGGTGATGCGGGAAAACGCCGATGACATCGACGCCATGGTCGCCTTCTGCATGGAGCGCGGCTTCGTCCTGCGCCTGATCGAGCTCATGCCCATGGGTGAAACGGCGCGGCGCATGGGCTATGTCGATCTGCAACCAGTGATCGCCCGCCTGCGCCAGCGCTTCGGCCTGGTCGACACGCTGATGCGCGGCGGCGGCCCGGCGCGCTACCTGGGCACGCCGGATGGACGCTTCACGGTGGGCTTCATTACCCCCATCTCGCAGCACTTCTGCGCCACCTGCAACCGCGTGCGATTGACCGTCGATGGCATCCTGCACCTGTGCCTGGGCCAGGAGGAGCGCATGGATTTCCGCGCCCTGATGCGCGCGGGCGCCACGGACGCTGACCTGGTCGATGCCATCCATCGGGCCATCGACATGAAGCCGGAACGCCATGAATTCCGTGAACAACCGCAGAAACTGGTGCGGTTCATGAGCATGACCGGCGGCTGAGCCGTTGAGAGACCCCTGTTGGCGCAGTAGAATCGCGCAAATTTCCGCAATCGGAGTGACATGATGAACATCTTCAGCAAAACCAACCTCCCCCTCACCCTGGTCGTCGCCCTGATTGCCTGGGCCTGGCTCAGCCTGTTCTCGGTAGTACTGGGTTCCTTGTTCTGATTTACCGAGCCCCAATGAAAAAGCCCCGCTGTCGCGGGGCTTTTTCATTGGGGCGCCGCCGGCTCAGGCGGACAGGGCTGCGCGCATCTTCTGCAGGGCCTTGGCCTCGACCTGACGTACCCGTTCGGCCGAAATGCCGTACACGGCGGCCAGTTCGTGCAGGGTGGCGGGGTTTTCCTCGTTCAACCAGCGCGACTCGACGATGTGGCGGCTGCGCGCATCCAGGCTGTTCAGGGCGCTGGCGATGCCCACGGTGGCGAGCTGTTCGCGTTCCTTGCGCTCGATCGCCTGGGTCGGCTCGGCATTCGGCGCGGCGAGATAGGCGATCGGCGCGAAACTGTCATCGTCGTGATCCACGCCCGGCTCCAGAGCCATGTCCTGGCCATACATGCGGGTTTCCATTTCCCGCACGTCGGCGTGGCTGACGTTGAGCGCGCGCGCCATTTCCTCGACATCACCGCTGGAGAGACTGCCGTCATGTTTCTTCATGCTGCGCAGATTGAAGAACAGCTTGCGCTGCGCCTTGGTCGTCGCGACCTTGAGCAGACGCCAGTTCTTCAGGATGTATTCGTGGATTTCCGCCTTGATCCAATGGACCGCGAACGACACCAGGCGCACGCCGCGCTCCGGGTCATAACGCTTCACCGCCTTCATCAGGCCGACATTGCCTTCCTGGATCAGGTCGGCATGGGGCAGACCGTAACCCAGGTAACCACGCGCGATCGCCACCACCAGACGCAGATGCGAGAGAACCAGTTGGCGCGCCGCCTCGACATCCTGTTTTTCGCGAAAGCGGACGGCCAGATCATGCTCCTGTTCGGCGGTCAGCAACGGAAAACGATTCACCGCCTGGATGTAATTCTCCAGACTGCCAAGCGTGGAAGGGACGGGAAAATCCAGTGTGGTAGCGGTCATCTGCTTACTCCTGTGACTCAAGACTGTTGAATATTAGCACTCGCTTACACCGAGTGCTAAACCCCCGCCCGAGTTCCCGATATTTTTACTCGGGTTTACGTGTTTTCACGCAGCGCCCGCCCCACCGCGAAATACGCGCCCAGCCAGCCGAGAGCGGCGGAGAACAGGAGCATCAACGCGGCTTCCTGGAAGGTGAGCCCGGCGAGACGGAATTCCGAACCATAGGCGGCGGCGACCTCGGCGACACTGTTCTCCAGCAACAGACCGCCGGCGAGCACCAGCGACCAGCCGGCCAGCCCGCCAATCAACCCCTGGATGCCGCCGAAATAGAGGAAGGGACGGCGGATGAAGCGGTCGGTGGCGCCGATCAGACGGGCGACCTCGATTTCCTCCTTCTGCGCATAGATCTGCAGACGGATGGTATTGGCGGTGATGGCGGCAAGCGCCACGCCCAGCACGATGATCAGCATGCCCACCAGATCACGGCCCAGCCGCATGAGCGCGGCGAGCCGCTTGATCCAGTCGGTATCCACCAGCACCCGCTCGATATCCGGGTTGCCGTCGAGTTGTCCGGAAAGCGCGGACAGGGTGGCGGGCGTGGAATCCCGGGGGGTCAGGACCAGGGTGTGCGGCGGCGGATTTTCCGGCAGGCCGGCGGCGACATCGGCCAGTCCGGCGCCCTCCAGCATCAGGATGCCCTCGGCCTTGCTGACGAACTTCGCCGTCGTCACTTCGTCACGCTTGCCCAGGCTGGTGGCGATGGCGCGCGCCCTCGCCTCATCCACTTCCTTCAGAAACACGGTGACTTCCGCCTGCGGCTTGACGCCGCCGGCCGCGCGTTCGAGATTGCTCAGCAAGATATAGAGGCCCGCCGGCAGGCTGACCGCGACCCCGATCACCAGGACGGTGAACAGGGTGGCCACCGGCGCCGCGCGGAATTGTTCGGCGGCGAGCTTGAGACTGTGTAGATGGTGGGCGAGCCAGGCTTTCATGTCAGTTCCGCACGGCCGTTCCGAAGGAACTGACCTCCCCCTCGGGGGGAAA
>CAZONS010000388.1:0-3285 GCA_964581195.1 uncultured Thiobacillus sp.
TCCAGCGACTTGATGTCGATCGGCGACAGCTTCCAGTGCTTGAGCGGGTCGTCGCGACGCGAGATGAAGCGGCGCAACTGCTCCTCGCGGCTCACCGAGAACCAGTACTTGTAGAGCAGCACGCCACTGTTCACCAGCATGCGTTCCAGTTGCGGCGTCTGGCGCATGAATTCCAGGTATTCGTGCGGGGTGCAGAAGCCCATGACCCGCTCGACGCCGGCGCGGTTGTACCAGGAGCGGTCGAAGAAGACCATTTCGCCGGCCGTCGGCAGGTGCTGGATGTAGCGCTGGAAGAACCACTGCCCACGCTCCCGGTCGGAAGGCTTGTCCAGCGCCACCACGCGGGCGCCGCGCGGGTTGAGGTGTTCCATGTAACGCTTGATGGGCCGCCCTTGCCGGCGGCATCGCGCCCCTCGAACAGGATCACGATCTTCTGGCCGCTTTCACGCACCCAGTTCTGCACCTTGAGCAATTCGATCTGCAGCTTTTCCTTCTGGGCCTCGTAGTCGCCGCGCCGCATGCGGGTACGGTAGGGATAACTCTCCGGCAGCGGCGCATAGTCGCTTTCCTCGTTGCTGCCATGCGGCGCATGCGCCACCGTCAGCGCGGCTGGCCCGTGGCTGACCGCCTCGATCTCGGCGGCCGCTGCGGGGTTGGCATCCTTCGCCGGCGCCTTCCTGGCGCTTGAACCGGCCACGGCCGCCGGCTCGGATGCCGTCGTGGCGTCCGGCTCCGGCACGACCTCGGTCGGTACGGCGACGGTTTCAGCGGCGGCGGGGCGGCGGCTACGGGTGACGGAACGTGGTGCGCGCGGACTCGATTTGGTGGTGGTCATGGCCTTCTCCGGGGCAAAAATGGATAGATTTTCCGCTTCCTGACAGCGATGGGTGATGGATTGTTCTTATCTCCCGGCCCGCTAATCCGTAGACTGGGCCCCTATCCATTTGTCCTGCTTATGACCCCACCCATGCAACTCTTCCGCATTCTGCAATCCCAGGGCTTCGGCGTTCGCCGCGCCTGCCGCGAACTGGTCAAGGCCGGCCGCATCAAGGTCAACGGCGCCCTGGTCGACGATCCCGAACTGGACTACGACACCACCGCCCTCACCCTGAGCGTGGATGATCAGGACTGGCCCTACCGAGAAAAGCTCTACCTGGCCCTGCACAAGCCGGCGGGCTTCGAATGTTCGCGCCAGGCACAGCATCACCCCAGCGTCTTCAGCCTGCTTCCGGTTCACTTCGCGATCCGTGGCGTGCAGCCGGTGGGCCGCCTCGACCAGGACAGCAGCGGCCTGTTGCTGCTCTCCGACGACGGCGCCTTCATCCACCGCTACACCTCGCCGAAAAAGGAGATCGGCAAACGCTACCGGGTGATCTGCAAGCATGCGGTCAGCGATGAACAGATCGCCGCCCTGCTCGCCGGCGTGCAGTTGCGCGACGAGCCGGCGCCAATCGCGGCGCGTGGCTGCGTCCGGGTCGACGACAAGGTGATCGACCTGGATATCGCGGAAGGGAAATACCACCAGGTCAAACGCATGCTCGCCGCCGCCGGCAACCGGGTGGAAGCCCTGCAACGCACCCGCATCGGCGGCTATGCCCTGCCGGACGACCTGGCGCCGGGTCAATGGCGCACTCTCGACGCCGACGCCTTGGCGCGGCTGGCGGAAGCGGCCTAAGCCGCTGTACCATTGCCTTGACCGGCCACGCGCCGGATTTTTTTTGTCCCACTCACGCAGGGGTTAGCCATGGCCGTACTGGAACTCAACGAGCAGAACTTCGAGGAAACCATCCTCAACAACGACTTCGTCATCATCGACTTCTGGGCCCCCTGGTGCGGCCCCTGCCAGGGTTTCGCCCCGGTCTATGACGCCGCTTCCGACAAATATCCGAACATCACCTTCGCCAAGGTGAACACCCAGGACGAACAGGGCCTGGCTGGGCATTTCCAGATCCGCTCCATTCCGACGCTGATGATCTTCCGCGAGAAAGTCATCATCTACGCGCAACCGGGCGCGATGCAGGGCAGTCAGCTCGACGACCTGATCGCCCGCGCCAGCGAGGTCGACATGGCCCAGGTGCACGCCGAGATCGCCGCGGAAGGCAACCAGGCCTGACGCCGGCGCCGGGGCTTACAACGCCCCGCGCCGATCACCCCGGCTGAATCCGTCCGGCACCTGCCGCAGCCCGCGGCCAAGGGCGATGACCTTGAACAGTTCGCCCATCTCGGTGGGCTGCACCAGCCTTTGCAGGGCGGCGGCGGCGGTCAGGTAATCCCGGCCGCCCGGCCGCATTTCACCCAGCAGGTCGAGCAGGCCGCCGTTGAGCAGGAAATTGCCCTGGCTGGTATAGCCGAGCAGGTCCAGCCCCGCGCTCGTGGCCGCGCTTGCCACGGCGCTGAAATCGACGTGCGCGGTGATGTCGGACAAGCCGGGCAGATGAAAGGGGTCGTCCAGGCTGTGGTGGCGGTAGTGCGCTTTCAGCGTGCCCATGTGCCGTTGCGGGTGGTAGTACTCGGCGGCGGGAAAGCCATAGTCCAGGAACAGCAGCATGCCATGCCGCAGACGCTCGCCCAGACTGGCGATCAGCGCCGAGGCGGCGGGACAGACTTCCGTGAGATAACCACCGGTCTCGGGCAGGGCGGCAGCCATCGCCTTCAGCGGCCCGGCCGCGAGCGGCCGATCCTCCCAGGCGAAACCGTCGCGCCAGGCGACGCCGCGTTCGAATACGCCTGTCGGGGCGCGATACAGCAGATGCACCGGCAGCGCGTCGAGCACCTCATTCCCCAGCACCACGCCGTTCAGCGTGTCGGGCAGCGCATCCAGCCAGGTCACCCTGGGCAGCAGCGCCGGCGCCGCCTCTTCCAGCACGGCCTGCTGCCGCGCGCGCAGGTCGGGGCTGACCTCCAGGATCAGATAACGCCCGGGCAGGCACGCCCGCGCTTCCAGTTCGCGCAACAGATCGAGCGCCAGGCGGCCGCTGCCGGCGCCGAGTTCGAGGATGTCGCCACCGGTTTCGGCGAGGACGCCGGCAAGCTGCCTTGCCAGCGTCCGTCCAAACAGGGGCGTCATTTCCGGCGCCGTGATGAAGTCCCCCGCCACGCCCAGTTTCGTCGCGCCGCTGGCGTAGTAACCAAGGCCCGGGGCATAGAGGGCAAGTTCCATGTATTGCGCGAAGGACAGCCAGCCATCGGATTCATCGATCCGCGCGCGGATCGATTCGACCAGTCGGGCACTGTGGGCGAGGGCTTCGGGCGTGGGTTTGGGTAGTGAGGTCATG
The DNA here is from genome assembly GCA_964581195.1 of uncultured Thiobacillus sp. Taxonomy (GTDB): domain Bacteria; phylum Pseudomonadota; class Gammaproteobacteria; order Burkholderiales; family Thiobacillaceae; genus PFJX01. The sequence goes on from CAZONS010000388.1 coordinate 3,276, forward strand.
GCGGCTGTGC
>CAZONS010000389.1:0-3277 GCA_964581195.1 uncultured Thiobacillus sp.
CCTGGTCATGGAAGTCCCGGCTGTTCTGTTCCAGGTTGCTGTGCAGTTCCGCCAGGCGCGCCTGGTAATCGTTGAAGGAGCGCCGCACGTTTTCCAGTTCCAGTATGGGCAGTGGCGAAGCCTGTTTCGGATTGCGCGGCAGGCTGCCGCCCGGGTCCCGCAGCGTGTCGATCTCGTCCGAAAAGGCGCGCAGTGGCCGCACCAGCAGGCGAACCAGGAGTATGGCCGCGAGAAAGAGCAGGACGAGAAAGAAGAGCACCATGCGGACGAGCGAGGCCTGCAGGAGATCATGAAACGCGGTCTGATCGTGATTGGCGCGGGTGGAGAAGCGCAGGTGATCGATCACCCGCTCCATGCTGATGTCGGAGGTTCCCGCCAGGTCGACGCGCAAGTCATCGAGATTGGCGAACTGGTAACCGCGGGCTCGGCGCAGTTCCTTCAGGAAATCGAACTTGATTCCGAGGTGGCCGAGCAGGACGCCGCCATCCGGGTCGGCATGCACGGGCACGTAGAGGGTGTAATAGAGGTGGCCGCCTTCCTGCCGCAGCACGGCCATGGGCGTCGGGCCGGGCAGGTTGACCGGCATCGCGCGATCCCGGTGGGGCGGGGCGAGGATATGGCCCTGCTTGTCGTAGAGGGCGACGCCCGCGACCTGATCGGACACCATGCCGGCGTCACGCACGCGATCGTCCCGCCACAGGGTGTAGTACTCGCTGAAGGACAGGTGCTGCCGGGTTTCGTCCCAGTGCGCCAGCCCCCGCGCCATGTCCAGGGAACGGCGCCGCAGTTCCGCCATGCCGTCCAGCAGTTCAGCGCGGGCGCTGCGTTTCTCGCGATTCTCGATTTCCTCCGACACCCGCTCGATTTCCAGCCAGAGATAGCCCCCCATGAGCAGCATGAAGACGATTGCCGCCAGGATGAACAGGCCGGCCAGACGCGCGATGCTTTGCGGCTTCATCGTTTCAGATCGCGTTCAGTTCGCCAAGCACCGCATCGAGCAGATCGAATTCATGCTCGCCATCCATGAAGTGATTGGCGCCCGGGATGATGTTCACCCGGTTGTGTCTGGCGAGACTGTCCACCCAGCCTATGCCCAGGCGGTCATCGCGGCTGCCCATGATGTACAGGCTGGGCAGCGGGAGGTTCCTGGCGGCATCCAGTATCCGTCGCGGTGTCCACTCCAGATAGGACAGCAGGCTGGCCGGCGTCGCCTGGTATTTCTGGCAGTAGGAGAACTGACGCATGACCACGCGTGGGGAACCGGATGCCACCGCCCGGCGCAATTCCGCCATCAGCCGGGTGGTTTCCTCTTCCGTCAGCCGGATGCGGCCTTCGACGATGCTGACGCCGATGAACCGGGTGATCGCCGGGTCGGGATTGCCGGACAGGTAGGCCAGGGACTCGACACTGCCGAAACTGTGGCCGACCAGGATGATCGGTCCGTCGTGGCGTCGCTTCAGCCACTTCACCCAGGCGTCTATCTCATGACCCACGTCCTTCATGGTATGGGTGTGGATGGCTTCGCAGGCCATGCTTTGCCGGCGATGCGTCACGCCGAGGGAGAGTGTGGGCGCCAGCACGGTATGGCCGGCGTCGCGGATGCCCTCGATCAGGCGATTGATGGTGGGAAATTCGTGGGTCTGGAGCAATCCATGCACCAGGATGAGCGCCGGTTTGCCGGGCCTGCCCTTGCTGTACTCGGCCTGGGCGACCAGCTTGCTGGCCAGGGTCAGGGTCACGTTCGCGGCCTGGGCGGTGAGGCTGAGGCAGCAAAGCACCAGAGTCAGGACACCCTTCATCGACATCTCCATGTTCTTGTGGTCAGCCGCCGATGCGCGGCCGCGACCGGCTAAACTCGCGCCATGAATCTGGACGACTTCTTCACCGACCACGGCCCCCTCGGGGCTGTGATTCCCATGTATCGGCCGCGCGCGCAGCAACTTGAGATGGCGGCGCGCATTTTTTCCACATTGGAGACGCGCGGCCGGCTGGTGGCGGAGGCCGGCACCGGCACCGGCAAGACCCTGGCCTATCTGATCCCGGCTCTGCTGTTCGGCGGCAAGGTGATCGTGTCGACCGGCACCAAGACGCTGCAGGATCAGCTGTTCCATCGCGACATCCCCGCCGTGCGCGAGGCGCTGGCGCGGCCGGTCACGGTGGCCCTGCTGAAGGGGCGCGGCAACTATGTCTGTCCCTATCATCTGGAGCGCGCGCTCTCGGAAGCGCGTCTGAAGAGCCGCGACGAGGCCCTGCACCTGCGCGCCATCGCCCGTTTTGCGGCGGTCACCGACACGGGGGACCGCATGGCCTGCAACGACGTGCCGGAGGATTCCCCCGCCTGGGGGGTCGCGACCTCCACCCGCGACAATTGCCTGGGGGGCGGATGCCCGCATCACAAGGGCTGCTTCGTGCTGAAGGCGCGCAAGAAGGCGCTGGATGCGGACGTGGTGGTGGTCAACCATCATCTGTTCTTCGCCGACGTCTGGTTGAAGGACGAGGGTGCCGGCGAACTGCTGCCGGCCAGCAATGCCGTGATCTTCGACGAGGCGCACCAGTTGCCGGCCACCGCCAGCCTGTTCTTCGGCGAGACCGTCACCACCGGCGTCATCATCGATCTCTGCCGCGACGTCAAGGTGGAAGCGGCGGTGGCGGCGGCGGACTTCGTCGATCTGCCGATCGCGGCCGGCGACCTGGAGACCGCCGCCCGCGACGTGCGCCTGGGGCTGGGCCTGGCGCAGGCGCGGCTGCCGGCGGTCCGCGCCCTCGAGCGCGAGGAATTCCGCGAAGCGGTGGAGGTCATGGTGGCGCGTCTGGCAAGGCTGGACGCGCTGCTGGAATCACAGGCGGAGCGCGCGGAAACTCTGGCGCAGTGCCACGCGCGCTGTCGCGAGGCGGCCAACCGGCTGGAGAAGTGGCTGACGCCGACGAGTCAATCGCCGGGCCGCTCGGGCGCTCTTCCCGAGCCGGGGGCTCAACCCTCCGAGGCCGGCATGGTGCGCTGGCTGGAAGCGGCCACCCATTCCGTGCTGTTCCATGCCACGCCCCTGAATGCCGGCGAACTGTTCGCGCGCCAGATCGAAAATGACAGCCGCGCCTGGATCTTCACTTCCGCCACCCTGTCGGTGCGCGGCGATTTTCAGCACTACCTGCATGAGATCGGCCTGCTGGAGGCGGATACCGCCGTCTGGGACAGCCCCTTCGATTACGCCAGCCAGGCCTTGCTCTACGTCCCGGAAAAAATGCCCGACCCGAATTCGCCCGAATTCGGCGTGGCCGC
>CAZONS010000390.1:0-3245 GCA_964581195.1 uncultured Thiobacillus sp.
GAGCTAACCGGCGCTGCGCGGCTTTATCGCGCAGCGTCCAGCGACCGAAGGGAGCGAGGTTGAGCGCCGGGTTGGGGGTCGGGGCGAAAATACTCACGGGTGTTCTACCTCATCTCGGTCGGGAAGGCTCGGGAGGCTGTTGTAGTGCCGCAGAAGCAGCCGGATGGTGACCACCGACACCACGCCAAAAACGCAGAAGAAGGCGAATGCAACGCCAGACCAGAGGGAGGCGCGCTCGGTGGACCAAGAGCCAGCGGCATTTAGCCAAGCATAGAAGTAGGCGGACAGCAGGCCATAGCCGGCAGCAAGCGGAGAAAGAAGTGCCATTGCCCAAAGGAGCCGCAACTTCGTGCGCGGAGAAAGCAGCGGTGTTTTTGTTGGGTGATGCGTTTGGTGCCATGCCTCCCAGCGGGCGTTGACCTCGGCAACAACGGTCCACTGGGCTGTGCCGATGAGACCGGCAGCCAGAACGCCCAAGGCGGTGCCGTTCGGTAGATACCACGAGAGAAGAGATAGCGGGAGGCCGGTGATCGTAAGCCAGAGATGAGTGGAGATGCCGTATTCGCCGTGACCACTGAACGAGTTGCCGAGAGCCGCGATAGTGACCAGGGCGAGCGCCCAGGCTCCGTACCACTTGGCAACCTTCTTCGTGGCGCGATGCATTCAAGACCCCCAACGTAGAGGTCACCGGCGCTGCGCGGCTTTATCGCGCAGCGTCCGGTGGACCGCCGGGTTGGGCCTCATGCTACTAATAGTAGGTCGACTAATAGTCATCATCGCATTAACTTCCAAACTATGACGATTACAGAACTCTTCGCACGAAATGTTCGCGAACTGCGGATGGAGCGTGGCTTCTCTCAGGAGGAACTTGCTCACCGTGCTGGTCTTCATCGGACATACGTCGGTGCGGTTGAACGCGGCGAACGAAATATAACGCTTCTGAATGCTGAACGTATAGCCGAAGCTCTTGGCGTACCCCTAGATCAATGCGTGAGATTGAACGATGAACAACGAAAAAAACAAACTGCAAAGCGCTCTTGATGAAATTCTCGCCACCTATCAGAAGGGCTTTTCCGAAAAAGTCTATAGCGAGGAAAACGACGATCACGATCTACTCATGGATGTCTACGGCATAACGCCGCTACTGAAACGCGAGAACCGTCAATACTGGGGCCGTGAGCTTGGAATGTGTTGGCAGCGTTTGGTAGTCGAGGTCTGTCGGCAAACCCGAGCGGACTTTGGGCCGGCTCTGCGAATTGGTGCGGATGAACCCTGTGACCTGACTGTGGGAAACCTTGCAATTGATACCAAGTATCGTATTGGCTCAGGTGATTCGGGGACTCTCAAGAAGTTCAAGGCGTATGGCCCCACGCTAGCGGAAAAGGGATTCACTCCAGTCCTGCTCATTGTTCGAGAGGACAATCTCGGCGCTGCAATTACCGCATGTAATGCCGGGGGATGGACTGTCACAACCGGGCAGCAAACATTCGACTACTTGCTGAAACTCACAGGATTCGATGTCAAAGCATTTCTCCAGCAAAGAGCCCAAGCGTTTCCTGTTGCGCGCTGACCTTCTTTGTCGTCTTGACCCGTTCGCCTAATCTGGTCTTGGCAATCAAGGCGTAGTCTGGATTGATTTCCATGCCGACGTAGGTAAATCCAAGTTTCTTCGCGGCAACCAGAGTAGTTCCAGACCCAGCGAAGGGGTCAAGTACGATGTTGTCCGGACTTGGAGGAACCATCAGTTCAATAAGCCTTTCCATCAACGGCAGTGGCTTGACGGTACAGTGCAAATTGAATTCTTCAGAATTCGATCTTGGTATGCCTTCGAGAATATTGCTTTGGAAACTTCCGTCGGCATTCTCGGCGTGAAAGAGCCCCACCTCGTATTTCCGAAGTGTTTCAACGTAGTTGTTTTCCAGTGGCTTCTGCACTACGACAATTGCCTCCCATTCGCTGCGTAGGCAGCTATGCCAGCCTTCCCATCGCTCGGGCTCGGGATCGCCAAGCTTACGAAGTTTGGCCTCAACATTTAAGCCTTTCGGAATGCCGCTAGATCTCCGATAAACGATACAGTCTCTTGCATAAAATCCTGCGCGCTCAAGAGCAACTTGTACATGGGCCATAGTCCTTGTGCTGTTGAATGCTGCAACAATCGCCCCAGGCTTGCATACACGGTAGACCTGCTGCCCCCATTCATAGCACCAAGCCTCGTAATCAAGAATGTTTTGGCGATTCTTCTCATACCATCGCTTATTTCTTACCCCGCCAGCTAAACCGCTTCCATAGGGAATATTTTTTACGAGGGTCTTGGAATCCTTGACTCGCGCCAGACGGCGCTCAATTTCCTCAGCGTCCCACTTGTGGCCAATAAATTCATAGTTGTAGGGGGGGTCAGTGATACATGCAGCTATCGAGTTATCTGGAAGCTTGCGTAGGAGGTCTCGGCAGTCGCCAACAAGGATGGAATTCTCAAAAGTCATGGCGTCTGTCCTGGCTAACTCAATGCTACTAATAGTATGCAGATGCCGCCTTTTCGTCAAGCAAATTCACCGGCGGTAAAGCGTTAAAAGTCGGCGCTGGCAATACGGCGATGGTTCTGTGAGGCCCAACGTACTAGCTCAGGGGCGCGAAGCCGGCTTGCCGGCGGAGCGTCCCTCTGGAGCGGAGGGTTGGGCATCAGATGCGCGCCCAGACTTGAATGAGGCCGAGCAGATGCGCAAGACCTACGACCAAGGACGCGCCAGAGGAAACAAGCCAGAAGGTAGACGAATTGCCCGGGAACACTGGCTTAAGAAGCGGAAAGGCCAATGCGCGGACCAGATAGATGACAGTAATGGTGGTGAGAGCGAGCCGCAAGAAAGGGAGCGGCTGAATGAACCCGGCGGCAGATAGGGCATAGAGCGCCCACACGGTAAGAATGGAGCCGATGACGAAGGCGATGAGGGGGGGATACCAATGACCGGCCTGAGCCATACGAACAATGGCGGTTCCCGCACCGAGAATGCGAAAGCCGTTCGCTCCCCACGGGATGCATGCGAAGTGAAGGACAGCAGCCGCGAAGCTGAAGAGAGCTGCGGCAAGCATGAAGGGATTGTGCAGACTATCCATGATGAGGCCTCTCTGATGCCCAACGAAGAGCTAACCGGACCGCAAAACGCGCAGCGTTTTGTGGGTCCGGGTTGAGCGCCATGTTATGCATAATAAATAATCGCTCGACATTGAATGCGTTTGGGGTGCATTGT
>CAZONS010000391.1:0-3244 GCA_964581195.1 uncultured Thiobacillus sp.
CCGCCGTGCCTTGGCCGTCGGTCGCCAGCCGCGGCGTGCCCAGGTCTGCTTCTTGAACTGCGACATCTTGGGATTGCTGGACATGGCCTTTTCCAGGCTCGCCTTGAGGTTCTCCAGGCGTACCGCTTCCTGCTTGGCGCTTTCGCGGTTGGCTTCGAGGTTGATGGTCTTCTTGCCTTCCCCCTCGCCCGCCTTGACCTGGCCGGTGCGGCGGGTGAGGTCGGTGCCCCCGCCCTTGATGATGCTGGAGGCATCGCCCGAGCCTTCGCCACCCGCGAGGGCGACTTTCAGCGGTGTCTTGAAGTATTGCGCGATGCCTTCCATCTGCGCCTTGGTGGTCGAGCCGAGCAGCCACATGAGCAGGAAGAAGGCCATCATCGCGGTCACGAAGTCGGCATAGGCGATCTTCCAGGCGCCGCCGCTATGACCGCCGCCGCTGATCTTCTTGATCCGCTTGATGACTATCGGGCGTTGGGTATCGTCAGCCATCCCGCTCTCCGTTCAGAAATCCAGGGTCCCGATTGAGCATCACTTGCCCTTGCGCGCCTTGATGTCCTCTTCCATCTCGCGGAAGGACGGGCGATCGGTGGAGAACAGCACCTTGCGGCCGAATTCCACGCAGGTCTGCGGCGCGAAGCCGTTGAGCGAGGCGAGCAGGACGACCTTGACCACCTGGTAGACCTTGCCTGCCTCGGCGGCCTTGGTCTCCAGCACAGACACCAGCGGCGCGAAGAAGCCGTAGGAAATCAGGATACCGAGGAAGGTGCCGACCAGCGCGTGGCCGATCAGGATGCCGAGCTCGGACGGCGGCAGGTGCAGGGATTCCATGGTGTGCACCACGCCCATCACCGCCGCGACGATACCGAAGGCCGGGGTGGCGTCCGCCAGCTTGCCCACCGCGTGCGCGGGGTGCAACTCCTCGTGGTGATGGGTTTCGATCTCGTTGTCCATCAGCGTCTCGATTTCCATCGCGTTGAGGTTGCCCCCCACCATCATGCGCAGGTAATCGGTGATGAAATCCACCAGATGGTGGTCGGCGAGAATGGCCGGATATTTGGTGAAGATCGGGCTTTTCTCGGGCTCCTCGACATCGCCTTCCAGCGACATCAGGCCTTCCTTGCGCACCTTGGCGAGCAGCTCGAACAGGAGCCCGAGGACGTCCATGTAGTAGGCCTTGGAGAACTTGGAACCCTTGAAGCAGCCGCCGAGCGCGGCGCCCGTGTGCTTGAGCGCGTGCAGCGAGTTGGCGGCGACGAAGGCGCCAACCGCGCCGCCGGCGATCATCAATACTTCCAGCGGTTGCCACAAACCGCCCAGATGGCCCCCGGCGAGCACATAGCCGCCGAAAATGCTGCCCATGACCACAACCCAGCCAACGATTACGAACACGGTCAGGTACTCCTTTTCAGATCAGTTGTTTTTTGAGAATGCTTCGCACGGGGCCAAAGGTCTTCCGATGCGCCGGACAGGGGCCATGCCGCTCCAGGGCGGCGAGGTGCGCCGCCGTGGGATAGCCGGCGTGGCGGTCGAAACCATACACCGGATATCTATCGGCCAGTTCGCGCATTACTTTATCCCTTTCCGTCTTGGCCAGGATGGAGGCGGCGGATATCGCCGGTTCCAGCGCGTCGCCCTTGACGATGGCGCGGGCGGGGATGGGCAGGTCCGGACAGCGGTTGCCGTCGATCAGGGCCGCCGCCGCCGCCGGCGACAGGGCCAGCACGGCGCGGCGCATGGCCAGCATGCTGGCGTGGAGGATGTTGAGGCGGTCGATCTCTTCCTCGTCGGCGGCGGCGATGGCCCAGGCGAGGGCGTTGGCCCTGATCGCCTCGGCGAGTGTCTCGCGACGACCGGCGCTGAGTTTCTTCGAATCCTTGAGCCCGGCGATCGGCCGCGTCGGGTCGAGGATGACGGCGGCGGCATGGACCGGCCCCGCCAGCGGACCCCGCCCGGCCTCGTCGACGCCGCAGACGTAAAGCGAGGAAAAACACAGGGCGAGGGAGGAGTGGGTCAAGTCGGAACCCCCGATGCGGGTGTGCGCGAGCGTTGGGTATCGTTCACAGGAATGATCGCACCGTATCGGCGATCAGCCGGGGCGTGTCGCGCTTCAGGCGGGCTCTCTGAACCCGGAATGCCTCGATCTGGGTCGCGCGCGCCTCGTCATCCGCGAGCAGGGCTTCGATGGCCTCCGCCAGGGCTTCCGGGGTGGCGTGGTCCTGCAGGATTTCCGGCACCACCGTGCGTTCGGCCAGGATGTTGGGCAAGCCGATCCAGGGCAGCAGGGCCTGGCGTTTCATGATCTGCCAGGTCAGCCAGGGCACCCGGTAGCTGATGACATGCGGGCATTCGAGCAGCAGGGCTTCCAGGGTGGCGGTGCCGGAGGCGATCAGCGCGGCGTCGGCCGCCTGCATGGCGTCATGAGCATGGCCGAAGAGGATGCGCAGGGGCAATTCCCGCGCGTCGGCTTCATGGAGGATGCGCTCGAAGGCCTGGCGGGTTTCCCGGGTCGCCAGGGGGATCAGGAAGCGGGTCCGCGGTCGCGTCCGGGCGATGCGCTTGGCCGTCTCGACGTAGAGACGGCCGAGTGCCCGCAGCTCGCTGGGGCGACTGCCCGGCAGCAGCGCGACATATTCGCCATCCGGGGCCAGGCCCAGGCGCTCGCGGGCGGCCTTGCGGTCGGGTTCAGGCAGGGCGTGCGCGAGCGGATGGCCGACATAGGTGGCGGGGATGCCGGCCTGTTGGTAGATGGCCTCCTCGAAGGGGAAGATCAGCAGGACATGCGAGGCCGCGCGCGCGATCTTGCGGATGCGCTTGGGACGCCAGGCCCAGACCGAAGGGCCGATGAAATGCAGGGTGGCGATGCCGCGGCGCTTGAGGGCGGCTTCCAGGTCCAGGTTGAAGTCAGGCGCGTCGACACCGATGAACAGGCTGGGCGGGGCCGTCAGCAGACGTTTTTTCAACGCGCGGCGGATGCCGAGGATCTTGCGCAGACTGCCCAGCGCTTCGACATAGCCGCGCACCGACAGCGCTTCCATGGGAAACAGGGAACGGGCGCCGGCGGCCTGCATCTTCGCGCCGGCGATGCCCTGGAAGCCGACGTCCAGGCCGGCCTCGCGCACGGAGCGGATCAACAGGCTGCCGAGCAGGTCGCCGGACGCTTCGCCGGCGACGATGGCGATGTCTTTCAAGCCGTCCGCCCTCGTTCAGCGCACGATGCCGCGTCCGGCGGAGGCCAGGAATTCGG
>CAZONS010000392.1:0-3210 GCA_964581195.1 uncultured Thiobacillus sp.
CGAAGCCTATGCCGCCAACTGGCGCCGCCATCGCATCCACGCCCTGCCCTATCGGGGTGGCCGCTGAGAGCCGGCCCGAGAACCCACTCATGAGCTAGCCGTTTGACACGGGCGCGAACATGGCATAATCCGCGCCTATTTTTTCACCCCCCATCACCCAAGAAGGAGTCGAGCGTGGCAACAGCAGCCAAGAAACCGGCCAGCACAACCGCTGCGGACACCGCAAAACCTAAGGCAGCGGCAAAAGCGAAGACATCGAGCAAGGCCGCCGCCAAGACCGTGGATGCCATCACCTGCGATGCGGACCTGATGAAGATGTCGGAGGCCGACTACATGAACGACGCCCAGTTGGCCTACTTCAAGGCCAAACTGGAAACGATGCGCGACGAGATCCTCGACAACGCCCGCGAAACCGGCGAGCACCTCAAGGAGAACGAAGTCTTCGCCGACCCCAACGATCGCGCCACGGTGGAAGAAGAAAACATGCTGGAACAGCGCGTGCGTGACCGTGAACGCAAGCTGCTCAAGAAGATCAACGCCTCGCTGAACCGCATCGCCGACGGCTCCTATGGCTACTGCCTGGAAACCGGCGACCCGATCGGCATCCCCCGCCTGCTCGCCCGCCCCACGGCGGAGCTGTCGATCGAGGCGCAGGAGAAACACGAGCGTCTGGAAAAGCTCTACGCCGACTGAGCCCGCGCGCTCGCGAAATGGCCGCCCCGCGCGGCCATTTTTTTCGCGCCGGCCAGGCGCCAGCCTGGTTTTCCCGCTTGCCCCCGCGCCCGGCTCGGCCGAATATCCGGTCCAAGGAAAAACGAGGGAGTAGCGCATGAGCCTGGCCGTAGTGACCAGCCGCGCCCTGGCCGGCATGGCGGCGCCGGAAGTGGCGGTGGAAGTGCATCTGGCCAATGGCCTGCCCGGCATGACGCTGGTCGGGCTGCCGGAAGCGGAAGTCAAGGAAGCGCGCGACCGGGTGCGCGCCGCCCTGTTGCAATCCGGCTTCGAAATCCCGCAGCGGCGCATCACCATCAACCTCGCGCCCGCCGACCTGCCCAAGGAATCCGGGCGTTTCGACCTGCCCATCGCCATCGGCCTGCTCGTCGCGTCCGGACAACTGCCCGGCAACCGCCTTCACGAATTCGAATTCGCGGGTGAACTGGCGCTGACCGGGCACCTGCGACCGATACGCGGCGCCCTGGCGATGATGCTTTCCGCCTCCCGCTCCGGCCGCGCCTTTCTCCTGCCCCAGGCCAGCGCCCTGGAAGCCGCGCTGGTGGAGGATGCCGAGGTCCATGGCGCTGACACACTGCTCGCGGTCTGCGCCCATCTCAGCGGGCAAACCCCGCTGCCGCGCACCGCCGCGGCCGCAACCGGCACCCCGCCGCCCTACCCCGACCTGGCCGATGTAAAGGGCCAGCAAGCCGCCCGCCGCGCGCTGGAAGTCGCGGCGGCGGGCAGTCACTCCCTGCTCATGAGCGGCCCGCCCGGCACCGGCAAGTCGATGCTCGCCAGTCGCATGCCCGGCATCCTGCCGCCGATGACCCAGGCCGAGGCGCTTGAATCGGCCGCCATCCTCTCCCTCGGCGGCGGTTTTTCCATCGGCAACTGGAAGATTCGTCCCTACCGGGCGCCGCATCACTCCGCCTCGGGGGTGGCGCTGGTCGGCGGTGGCAATCCGCCGCGTCCGGGCGAAGTCAGCCAGGCGACGCATGGCATCCTGTTTCTCGACGAGCTCCCGGAATTTTCCCGCGCCGCTCTTGAGGTGCTGCGCGAACCCCTGGAAGCCGGCCACATCACCATCTCGCGGGCCGCGCATCAGGCCGACTTTCCCGCCCGTTTCCAACTGGTGGCGGCGATGAATCCCTGTCCTTGCGGCTATCTGGGCCACCCCTCGGGGAAATGCCGCTGCGGCCCGGACCTGGTGGCGCGCTATCGCGCTCGTCTGTCCGGCCCGCTGCTCGACCGCATCGACCTGCACATCGAAGTCCCGGCGCTGCCGGAGGCCGAGTTGACCGGCGCCCGCGCCGGCGAGTCCTCCGAGATCGTCAGGGCGCGGGTGATCGCGGCAAGAGCGCGGCAACTGGCGCGGCAGGACAAGCCGAACGCCCAGCTCGCCGGCCGCGAGATCGATCGTCATTGCCCGCTCGATGGCCCCGGCGAGACATTGCTCAAACAGGCCATCCACCGCCTCGACCTGTCCGCCCGCGCCTACCACCGGGTGCTCAAGCTGGCTCGCACCGTGGCCGATCTGGCCGACCAGGAGCGCATCAGCGCCGCCCATGTCGCCGAGGCGATCCAGTACCGGCGGGGATGACGTGAGGCGCGTCAGCGCAACTCGTAGGTCTTGCTGAACATGGCGCCCACACCCCAGTCGGCGCTGCCGTCGGAAAAGCCTTTGACGGCATAGGTCTGAAGCTTCATGCCGCCACCGAACTTGTGTACCCAGTAGACGGTGGCTTCGTTGCTGGCGATGCCTGTCGCGGAACTGGCCTGGCGCGCATCCCACATCAGCCCGAGGCTGTCGGTTGGCGACCGCTTGTATCCGAAGCCCAGGGTTCCCCCCCAGACATTTCTCAGGTCGACACCCGCCGGATCGCCGGTCAGGCGATAGGAAACCGTGGCAAAGGGGGTCCAGGCGCCCGCCAGATAATAGACATCGGCGAGCACACTGTAGTCGTTCTCACCCGTGCCCAGTCCCTTGCCGTCATCGGCCGTGGCCAGCTTGGCCTTGGCGGTCAGATCCAGCAGCATGCCGCGCACGGGTTGAGTGAACAGGCTGTGGCTATAACTGAGCACCACATCGCCCATGCCTTCCTGGTTACTCCTGACGCCGCTGCCGTCGTAGACCGGACGCCCCTGGGCATCGACCCCAATCAGCTGGCCACCCGCCGGGGCCGTGATAGAGACCCGGGGCAGGGTCAATTTGACGGTGGAAGCCCCCGACTCGTACTTGACCGTAAGCGGGGTGTACCAGATTTCCGTGGACTGGCTGGCGCCGTAGTTGCCCGTGCTGTAATCCAGCCCGCCGCCCAAGGTGAGGTCGCCGGCCAGCACCGGCAGCACGGGGAACATTGACAGCAGCGCGGCCATGCGCAATTCCTTCATTTCCATCCCTCCAACAATGACGACTAATCGCGTTTCTCGACCTTCTCAGGCTTCTCGACCTTCTCGACCTTCTCCACCTTCTCGACCTTCTCGACCTTCTCGACC
>CAZONS010000393.1:0-3201 GCA_964581195.1 uncultured Thiobacillus sp.
TAAGATCCTGCTTTTTGGGTTTTAAATTCAACCGCCGAAGCATCTTGTTTGAAAATCTCTCCAACTTACCCACCTGGTCAGGCAAGCAGTTTTGGATCCCGTTCGGGTTGAGCGTTTTCACGCGATTCATTTCGAGCGCCATATGGCGCTCGACTTGTGCCATGTACGGTCATACCGCACTGGGAAGCCCGACATTATATGTACGAGCACTCCCTCACGCAAGCTGTTTTTAGATCAGGCGCGCCTTTTCCACGAGTTTCGCGACACGCCAAGCCTTGGTGCGCGAAATCGGGCGGCATTCCTCGATCACGACAGTGTCACCGAGGTGGTACTCGTTGTTCTCATCGTGGGCGTGGTATTTCTTGGACAGTCGAATGATCTTCCCGTAAAGCGGGTGCTTGACCTTGCGCTCGACGAGTACGGTAACGGTCTTGTTCATCTTGTCGCTGACCACGGTACCGGTGAGAGCCCGCGCGACGTTTTGTGTTTGCTGTTCGCTCATGATCCTGCTCGTCAATTGCCAGCCGAGAGCTTCTGCTCAGTCATGACGGTACGCACACGTGCGATGTCACGGCGAGTCTTGCGAAGTTCGTGGGTCTTCGTTGTCTGCTGGGTGGAAAGCTGCATACGCAGGCTGAATTGGGCGCGCAGGAGTTCCTTGATTTCCTGCTTCAATTCAGCCGTGCTCTTGGCCTTGAGTTCTTTCGCGTTCATCTCGTCACATCCCAAAATGGCGGGTTACAAAGGTGGTTGCGATGGGCAACTTGGCGGCCGCCAGGCGGAATGCCTCGCGGGCGGTTGCTTCATCCACGCCCTCCATCTCGTAGAGCACCTTGCCGGGCTGGATTTCGGCCACGTAAAACTCGGGGTTGCCCTTGCCGTTACCCATACGTACTTCCGCGGGCTTTGTGGAGATCGGCTTGTCCGGGAAGATGCGGATCCAGATACGGCCACCACGCTTGATATGACGCGTCATCGCGCGACGTGCCGCTTCGATCTGACGGGCGGTAATGCGTCCGCGTGCGATGGCCTTGAGGCCAAACTCGCCGAAGCTCACCTTGGCGCCACGAGTAGCCAGGCCCGTATTGCGGCCCTTCTGCTCCTTGCGGTATTTCCTTCTGGCTGGTTGCAGCATTTGTTACTCCTTTCCTGCACGCGCGGCCGGACGGCGCGGGCGACGCTCGGGTTCGGGAGCGGCGACGGGCTTCTCGCCACGTGCCAGGGCATCGCCCTTGTAGACCCAAACCTTGATACCAATGATCCCGTAGGTCGTCTTGGCCTCGGAGAAGCCATAATCAATATCGGCACGGAGGGTATGAAGTGGCACACGACCTTCGCGATACCATTCGGTACGTGCGATTTCGATACCATTCAGGCGCCCGGCGGACATGATCTTGATGCCCTGGGCACCGAAACGCATGGCGTTCTGCATCGCGCGCTTCATGGCCCGCCGGAACATGATTCGCTTTTCCAGTTGATTCGCGATCGAGTCGGAAATCAGCTGTGCATCGGTTTCTGGCTTGCGCACTTCCTCGATGTTCAGCGTGACCGGAACGGACATCATGTTGTTGAGCTGGCGGCGCAGCGACTCGATGTCCTCGCCCTTCTTGCCAATGACCACACCAGGACGCGAGGAGAAGAGCGTGATACGCGCATTCTTCGCGGGACGCTCGATGACGATGCGACTGAGCGAAGCGTGCGCGAGCTTCTTCTTGAGAAAGTCACGAACCTTGATGTCCTCGATCAGCGTCGTCGAATAGTTTTTGCTATTCGCGTACCACTTGGACGTCCAGCCCTTGTTAACACTCAGGCGGAATCCGATCGGATGAATTTTCTGTCCCATTTGCCTTCCTTCAGTCGCCAACGGTCACGGTGATGTGACAGGTGGGTTTGATGATGCGGTTGCCACGGCCTTTGGCGCGGGCGGTGAAGCGCTTCAGGCTGGGGCCCTGATCGACGTAGATCGTCTTGACCTTCAGTTCGTCGATGTCCGCGCCATCGTTATGCTCGGCGTTGGCGATAGCCGACTCCAGCACCTTCTTGATCGTGAAGGCTGCCTTCTGTGGCGAGAAGGTGAGGATGTTCAAGGCCAGATCGACACGCTTGCCGCGCACCATGTCGGCGACCAAGCGGGCCTTCTGAGAGGAAAGCCGCGTGCCACGCAGAATTGCTGATACTTGCATCGCTGCTCTCCTTACTTCTTCTTGGCTTTCTTATCGGCGGCGTGACCCTTGAACGTGCGGGTCAGCGCGAATTCGCCGAGTTTGTGACCAACCATGTTTTCCGTGACATACACGGGGATATGCTGCTTGCCGTTGTGCACGGCGACCGTCAAGCCGATGAAGTCCGGCAGGATGGTCGAACGGCGCGACCAAGTCTTGATCGGCTTCTTGTCGTTGATCGACAAGGCTGTCGAGATCTTCTTGAGCAGGTGCCCATCTACGAATGGGCCTTTTTTAACAGAACGAGCCATTTCAACTCACCTCTTACGCTTTGTGCCGGCGACGAACGATCATGTTGTCGGTGCGCTTGTTGTTACGGGTCCGGTAGCCCTTGGTGGGCTGCCCCCAGGGAGACACAGGCACACGACCCTCGCCGGTACGTCCTTCACCACCGCCATGCGGGTGGTCGATCGGGTTCATCGCGGTACCACGAACCGTAGGACGCACACCACGCCAGCGCATGGCGCCAGCCTTGCCGATGGAGCGCAGATTGTGCTCTTCGTTACCCACTTCGCCGAGTGTCGCGCGGCAGTCGACATGCACCCGGCGAATCTCTCCAGAGCGCAGGCGCAACTGGGCATAGGCCCCTTCGCGAGCAAGCAACTGGACACTGGCGCCGGCCGAACGTGCAATCTGCGCACCCTTGCCAGGCATCATTTCAATGCAGTGAATCGTGGAACCCACCGGAATGTTGCGCAGGGGCATGCAGTTGCCCGGCTTGATGGGCGCGTCGGAGCCGCTGTACAGAACCGCACCGACTGCGACACCGCGCGGGGCGATGATGTAGCGACGCTCGCCATCCGCGTAACAGATCAGGGCAATGTGCGCGCTGCGGTTGGGGTCGTATTCGATGCGCTCGACCTTGCCCGGGATACCGTCCTTGTTGCGCTTGAAATCGACGATCCGGTAGTGCTGCTTGTGGCCGCCGCCCTTGTGACGCGTGGTGATGTGACCGTTGTTGTTGCGACCAGCCTTGCTG
>CAZONS010000394.1:0-3187 GCA_964581195.1 uncultured Thiobacillus sp.
GCACAGCCGCCATGACCTCACTACCCAAACCCACGCCCGAAGCCCTCGCCCACAGCGCGCGACTGATCGAATCCATCCGCGCGCGCATTGCTGAATCCGGTGGCTGGCTGCCTTTCTCGGAATACATGGAACTCGCCCTCTACGCTCCGGGCCTCGGCTATTACGCCGGCGGCGCCGCGAAACTGGGCGCGGCGGGCGATTTCATCACGGCGCCGGAACTGACGCCCCTGTTCGGACGCGCACTGGCGCGGCAGCTCGTCGAGGTGCTCGCGGAAACCGGCGGCGACGTGCTCGAACTCGGTGCCGGCAGCGGCCGCCTGGCGCTCGACCTGCTGCGTGAACTGGAAGCGCTGGAAAGCCTGCCCGCGCGTTATCTGATCCTGGAGGTCAGTCCCGACCTGCGTGAGAGGCAGCGGGCCTTGCTGGAGAGGGAAGCGCCGGGGCTGCTGCCGAGGGTGACCTGGCTGGACGCCCTGCCGGACACGCACACCGGCGTGGTGCTGGCCAATGAGGTGCTCGATGCGCTTCCCGTGCGGCTGCTGTATCGCGCCACGATGGGCGAATACGAGCGGGGCGTGGTCTGGCGCGAGGGGCTGGCCTGGGAAGACCGGCCACTGGTCGAGGAACCCTGGCGCGCGTGGGTATCCACCTTGCCGGAAACGGGGGGCTATCTCACGGAAGTCTGTCCCGCCGCCGCCGCCCTGGTCGCCAGCCTCGGCGAGCGCCTGCGCCACGGCATGCTGCTGTTCCTGGACTATGGGTTCCCGGCCGCCGAGTACTACCACCCGCAGCGACACATGGGCACGCTGAAAGTGCATTACCGGCACCACAGCCTGGATGATCCTTTCCATCTGCCCGGCCTGTCCGACATTACCGCGCACGTCGATTTCAGCGCCGTGGCGAGGGCGGGGGCGGAAGCCGGGCTGAGCGTGCTCGGCTATACCAGTCAGGGTAATTTCCTGCTCGATGGCTGTCTGCTCGACCTGCTGGGCGGAATGCGGCCGGGAACCCGGGATTACCTGAGCGCCGCCGCCGCCCTGCAAAAGCTGGTGCAGCCCATGGAGATGGGCGAGTCGTTCAAGGTGATCGCCCTCGGCCGCGGACTGAGCGCGCTTCCCCGTGGCTTTGGCCGGAGCGATCGGCGCGGCGCCTTGTAGCGCCGCGCGCGGGATCAGCCCTTCTGGCCCTCGGCCGCGATTTCCGCGTGCACCTGGGCCATGTCGACCTCGCTGGCGCGGGCGATCAGGTCGTCGAGCTGACTGCCCTGCATCGCGCCCGGTTGCGCGTAGATGATGACTTTCTCGCGGAAGATCATCAGCGTCGGAATGGAGCGGATCTGGAAATGCCCAGCCAGGCCCTGTTCGTCCTGGGTGTTCACCTTGGCGAAGGTGATGTTCGGATATTTGTCGGAAGCGGCGTCATAGACCGGGGCGAAACCCTGGCAGGGGCCGCACCAGGGGGCCCAGAAGTCGATGATGACGAAATCGTTGTTGAGGATGGTTTCCTCGAAGTTCTGTTCGTTCAGTTCCAGTACGGCCATGACTAACTCCCGCGTGAGTAGGACAAAAAAAATCCGGCGCGTGGCCGGTCAAGGCAATGGTACAGCGGCTCAGGCCGATTCCGCCAGCCGCGCCAGGTCATTCGCGTCGAGATGGCGCCATTCGCCGGCCGCCAGATCCTCAGGCAGCGCAAAGCCGCCGATGCGGGTGCGTTGCAGGGCTTCCACCCGGTTGCCGGCGGCCGCGAGCATGCGCTTCACCTGGTGGTACTTGCCTTCCGCGATGTCCAGATCGATCACCTTCTCATCGATCCGGACACAGCCGCGCGCGGCGATCGGCGCCGGCTCGTCACGCAGCAGCACGCCGGCGAGCAGCGCGGCGATCTGTTCATCACTGACCGGATGCTTGCAGATCACCCGGTAACGTTTGCCGATGGCTTTTTTCGGCGAGGTGTAGCGGTGGATGAAGTCGCCGTCGTCGGACAGCAGCAACAGCCCGCCGCTGTCCTGGTCGAGGCGGCCCACCGGCTGCGCGCCACGGACCGTGAAGGGGGTGGGCAGCAGACTGAAGACGCTGGGGTGATGTTGCGCCTGGCGTGAGCATTCGTATCCGGCCGGCTTGTTCAGGGCCAGGTAGACCTTCTCGTGATAAGGCCAGTCCTGGTCATCCACGCGCAGGGTGAGCGCGGTGGTGTCGCAGTCCTGATCGGGGTCTTCGACCAGGTCGCCGTTGACCTTGACGCGGCCGGATTCGACCAGTTCGCGGCAGGCGCGGCGAACGCCGAAGCCCTGGGATTGCAGTATGCGGAAGAGTTGCATGGGTGGGGTCATAAGCAGGACGAATGGATGAGACGCAAGTCTACGGACTAGCAGCCGATGAGATAAGAACAATCCATCATCCAGCGAAGTCCGAAGGCGGAAAATCTATCCCTTTTTGCCCTGGAGAAGGCCATGACCACGACCAAATCGAGCCCTCGCGCAACCCGTACCACCGCGGAGGGCCGGCGCCGCGCCGCCGTCGCGGAAACCGCCGCCGTGGCGGACGAGACCCCGCTGGCCCCGCCCGCCACCACGGCATCCGAGCCGACGGCCGGGGCCGCGCCAGGGAAAATGAAGGCGCCGGCGAAGGCCGCCAACGCCGCCGCCGCCGCCGAGATCGAATCGGTCAGCCACGGTCCCGCCGCGCTGACCGTGGCGCATGCGCCGCGTGGCAGCAACGAGGAGAGCGACTACGCGCCCCTGCCGGAGAGCTATCCCTACCGTACCCGGATGCGGCGTGGCGATTACGAGGCGCAGAAGGAGAAGCTGCAGATCGAGCTGCTCAAGGTGCAGAACTGGGTGCGCGAGAGCGGCCAGAAGATCGTGATCCTGTTCGAGGGCCGTGATGCCGCCGGCAAGGGCGGCACCATCAAGCGCTACATGGAGCATCTCAATCCGCGCGGCGCCCGCGTGGTGGCGCTGGACAAGCCCTCGGATCGCGAGCGTGGGCAGTGGTTCTTCCAGCGTTACATCCAGCATCTTCCGACGGCGGGTGAAATGGTCTTCTTCGACCGCTCCTGGTACAACCGCGCCGGCGTCGAACGGGTGATGGGGTTCTGCTCCCCGCACGAATACCTGGAGTTCATGCGCCAGACGCCGCAACTGGAACGCATGCTGGGGAACAGCGGCGTGCTGCTCTACAAATACTGG
>CAZONS010000395.1:0-3185 GCA_964581195.1 uncultured Thiobacillus sp.
TGGGCGAGGCGCTTGAAGGCGAGGTCGGCGTCATTTTCCTCGATCATCCGCCGCTGCTGCACCGCGTCCGAGAGGCCATAGGCCATCCAGGCCTCGGCCGCGTCGCCGTCGCGGCCGGCGCGGCCGGTTTCCTGGTAATAGCCCTCGATGCTCTTGGGCAGGTCCAGATGCGCGACGAAGCGCACGTCGGGCTTGTCGATGCCCATGCCGAAGGCGATGGTCGCGGTCATGACGATGCCGTCCTCGCGCAGGAAGCGGTCCTGGTGCAGGCGCCGCTTCGCCGGGTCCATGCCGGCGTGATAGGGCAGGGCGTTGATGCCGTGCTGGTTCAGGTATTCGGCGGTCTCCTCGACCTTCTTGCGCGACAGGCAATAGACGATGCCGGCTTCGTTCCGATGGCCGTCGCGTATGAAATCGAGCAATTGGGCGCGGGCGTTGGCCTTGTCGACGACGCGGTAACGGATGTTCGGTCGGTCGAAACTGGAGACGAACTGGCGCGCGTTCTGCAGGCTCAGTTTCTCGATGATCTCGGCGCGGGTCTCGGCGTCGGCGGTGGCGGTCAGGGCGATGCGCGGGACGTCGGGGAAACGCTCGGCGAGGATGGAGAGCTGGATGTATTCCGGACGAAAGTCGTGGCCCCATTGCGAGACGCAATGCGCCTCGTCGATGGCGAACAGGGCGATGCCCGGTTTTTCCCGCAGCCGCTCCAGCAGGCTCAGGAAGCGCGGCATCAGCAGCCGTTCCGGGGCCACGTAAACGAGGTCGTAACCGCCCGACAGCAACGCGCGCTCGGCGGCGTTGGCCTGGTCCATGCTCAGCGAGGAGTTGAGGTAGGCGGCGCGAATGCCCAGTTCGGTGAGCGCGGCCACCTGGTCGTGCATCAGCGCGATCAAGGGCGAAACCACGACGCCGACGCCGTCGCGCAACAGCGCGGGAATCTGGTAACAGAGCGACTTGCCGCCGCCGGTCGGCATCAGCGCCAGGGCGTCGCCGCCGGCGACGACCTGGTCGATGATGGCCGCCTGCGGGCCGCGAAACTCGGGGTAGCCGAAGACTTCGTTGAGGAGGGAGAGGGCGCGTGTCATGACTCGGCCCAGTTTTCCAGCTTGAGGCCGGGGATACGTTCGTAATGACGCGTGTTGTTGCTCACCAGAATCAGGTTTTCCGCGAGCGCATGGGCGGCGATCTGGGTGTCCATGTAGCCGATCGGCTGGCCTGTCAGCCGTTGCCGGGCACGTAGGCTTCCGTATAAGTCAGCGGCCGCGGGTGCCCAGGGCAGGCAAGGCATCTCATCGAGAAAAGTCATGATGGCGGCGCGCAACGTGGTGGCCTGGGGAACCAGTTCCAGGCCATAAATCAGCTCTCCACGGGTGATCGCGGATATACAGACTTCATCGGCCAGCATGGCGGTTTTTAATTTTTCATACAGGGCTGGCGACTTGCGTTTGATGGCGTAACTGCAAATGTCAGTGTCGAGCAGGAAACGCAGCATCAGAAAATATTCCTGAATTGGCCGGGTTCGTTGTCGCGCTCTGCCATGAATTCCTCGGGAACGGGCGCTTCATCGAGCATCTTGAACAGCCTGTCCAAACGATCTTTTCTGCTGACCGGGCTGAGCGGCGTCAGAATCACCTCGCCCGTGGCTTCATTCCTGCGTATCAGCACTTCGTCGCCGGGCAGGCGGAATTCCTTGGGCAGACGAACGGCCTGGCTGTGGCCGGTCTTGAACAGTTTGGCGGTGGTCAGCATGGCGGTCTCTGTATGTACGAAAACGTAGCCATGGTAGCACCTCGGCTCATGCTCCAACCGATCGTGGTTTGATCAGCCGCCCCCGCTTCATGAGCGCGGGACATTGATGCGGCGCCGGCCTCCCGCTGGCGTCGTTGGTTTGAGAAAAACGCGCCGGCGCTACATCAGTCCGGCATGTTGGACGAGGGACCCTTGTCTTTGGTGACCAGGTACATGCCGGTTCCTGCCAGGCCCATCCACAACACCATCGCCCAGACGCCGAGGGCTTCCCAGAGACCGCCGAGGAAGATCAGCATGACCAGGGAGGCGCCGAGCAGGGCGTTGCCGAGCCAGAAGTGGGTGGTGTGTTGCGTGTCTTTCAAGGAGTGCTCCAGATCGATTGGGGTTTGCGGCCTGCTCAGACGCTGGGCGCGGCCGGCTTGGCGAGAAAGAAGGGGCATTCGACACCCTCGGCGCGGCGGATCAGTTCTTCGCTGAAATCCGCGTAGGTGCGCGAGAGGGCGTGACGGGCGACGTCATCCTCGTGGCGCAGGCAGTCGCGCGCGAGGGGGCAGTTCGAAGTCATGCAGTAGGTGATGGCCATCGGCTTACTCCGGGACGATGATCACGCGCCGGTTGGGCGCGAGGCAGTCCTTGGTGGTTGGCGTGGGGCCGCCCTTGCAGCGCTTCACGGGATCCGATTCCCCTTTCGCTTCGAGTTCGATGTGGCGCGGGGACATGCCCTTGCCGATCAGGTATTGCTTCACCGCTTCGGCGCGGCGCGCGGAGAGCTTCAGATTGTAGGGCTCGGGGCCGAGACGGTCGGCGTGGCCGCTGACGCGAATGCGCTTGTCCTTGGGGGCGGCGGTCAGCCAGGCATCCAGTTCGGCGCGGCCGGCGTCGGTGAGAGTGGCGCTGTCGAAATCGAAATGGGCGAGGGCGTCCGCCGCGTTCTCGGCTTCCGCTGGCACGACCGCCGCGACCGCGGATGTGACAACGGGCGCGGATGTGACAACGGCCACGGGGCCAGGCGCGGGTGTCTCCGGCTTGGTTACCGCCGTCGCCCCCGCTTCAGGTGGCGCAACGGGGGCGTGCTCGACGGCGGGTGTGGCCGAGCGTGCCGCAACGGGCACCTCGCTGGCCAGGGCCGCCGCCGTGATCGGTGCGATGACGGTGGGGGCAATCGCTTCGACCGGGGCGACCGTCTCCGGAGCGGGGCTCACTGTCGCCGCAAAGGCCGCCGTCGGCGGTGCCGGCATTTCGGGTGGCGCGACCGTCGGCGATGGCGCGACGGCGGCCACCGGCTCGGCGGGGGGCGCAACCGTCGGGACGTTCGCTTGCGCGACACTTTTGGCGGTACCCCTCGCCGCCGTGGGTTCGGCGACCGGTTTGGCGGCTTCCACCATCACGGCGGCGGGCGCGGCGGGCATCGTGGGCAGGGCGGGCGCGGCGGGGGG
>CAZONS010000396.1:0-3160 GCA_964581195.1 uncultured Thiobacillus sp.
TCTGGTCGGCGGCGCCCCCTTCGGCCCGCAGTTCCAGGCGCTGAAAGTGAATCCGGAAGTGATGATCGCCACCCCCGGCCGTCTGATCGACCATCTGGAGCGCGGTCGCATCGATTTCTCGCGCCTGGAAGTGCTGGTGCTGGACGAGGCCGATCGCATGCTGGACATGGGCTTCATCGAGGACATCGAGCACATCGTCAGGCAGACCCCCGAGTCCCGCCAGACCCTGCTGTTCTCCGCCACCCTCGATGGCATGGTCGGCAAGATCGCCAGCGAGATGACCCGCGACGCCCTGCGGATCTCCGTGGCGACCCAGGAGGCGCACAAGGCCAATATCGACCAGCGCATCCTGTTCTCCGACGATATCGGTCACAAGCACCGTCTGCTCGACGTGCTGTTGCGCGATGTCGATCTGACCCAGGCGGTGATCTTCACCGCCACCAAGCGCAGCGCCGAGGAGCTTTCGGAAAATCTGCTGGAACAGGGCTATTCCGCCGCCGCCCTGCACGGCGACATGCCGCAGCACAAGCGCAACCGCACCCTGCAACGCCTGCGTGACGGCCATACCCGCGTGCTGGTGGCGACCGATGTCGCCGCCCGCGGCATCGATGTGGCCGGCATCAGCCATGTCATCAACTTCGACGCGCCGCGCCAGGCGGAGGACTATGTCCATCGCATCGGCCGCACCGGTCGCGCCGGCCGTTCCGGCATCGCCATCACCATGGTGCATGGCAAGGAGCGTCACCTGGTGCGCGAGATCGAGCGCTACATCGGCGAGAGCGTGCGTGTCGACGTGATCCCCGGTCTGGAGCCGACCCCGCGTTCGGAGCGCCCGTTCGACAAGAATCGGGGTGGCAAGGGCGGCTACGGTCGCGGCTATGGCAACAAGACCGGTTATGGCGCCAGCAAGCCCTGGGGCGAGCGCGGCAACGGCGACAAGCCGGCGGGCGAGCGGACCTGGGGCGAGAAGAAGTGGGGCGACAAGCCGAACGACCAGCCGCGCGGCGAGTATCAGGGGCGTGGCCAGGGTTATGCCGGCCAGCGTGATGCCCAGGCGCGTCCGGAGCGCAATGGCAGCGGCTGGTCCAAGCCCGAAGGCGGTCATGCCGCGAAGCCGGCCTGGGTGAACAAGTCCGACGCGCGCCCCGCCTTCAAGAGCGGCGCTTCCCGTGGCGATGACCACCACCCCGCCGCGGCCAAGCCGCGCGGTCGCCAGAGCTGGTAAGTCCCTCCCGTGGCGCCGGCATTCTTGCCGGCGTTTTTTCAGAGGGATAGGTTGGGGTTCGCAAGCTCACCCCAGCGTCCGGCGCGCTACCGTGATCGGGCAGTGTTCTCGCACGTCCACGTCACCGCATCCCCCACCCGGCCGCGAAAGCGGCCGGCTTCGATTTCCAGTACGTATGCGACCGTCGTTGGCGGGTAGGTGATCGGGCAGGGATCGTTCCGGCAAACCGGCAGGGTCGCGCGCTCCATTACCTTCAGTTCCGGACTCACCCAGATCAGGTCGATGGGAAAAAGCATGTCGCGCATCCAGAAACCATGCCTGCCGATGTCCGGCGGCACGAACCACATGCCCGCGTTCGGCCCCAGGCGCGGGCGATCGGACAGGCCGCGCGCGCGCGCCTCCGGCGTGGCGGCGACCTCCACCATGAAGCTTTGCCCGCCGACCCGCACGCTCGCCGCCCGCTCCGCCGGGCAGGGCGCTTGCGCCAGGACGGCGGTGTTGAGCAGCAGCAGTAAACTGGCGCACCCTTTCCAACCTCGCATCCTTCCTTCTCCATGCAATTTCAGGTAACCCATCGTAGTGGCCACGCGCGTCGTGGCGTGCTGGAAACCGCTCATGGCGTCATTCAGACGCCGGTGTTCATGCCGGTCGGCACCGTCGGCACGGTCAAGGGGGTCACCCCGCACGAGCTGATCGACCTCGGCGCCCAGGTGGTGCTCGGCAATACCTTCCATCTCTGGCTGCGCCCCGGCCTGGAGGTCATTGCCGCGCATGGCGGCCTGCACCGCTTCATGGCCTGGGACGGCCCGATTCTGACCGACTCCGGCGGCTTCCAGGTGTGGAGCCTCACCCATCTGCGCAAGATCACCGAACAGGGGGTGAAGTTCGCCTCGCCGCTGGATGGCCAGCGCCTGATGCTGTCGCCCGAGAAAAGCATGCAGATCCAGAAGGTGCTGAATTCGGACATCGTCATGATCTTCGACGAGTGCACGCCGTACCCGGCCGACTGGGAGACCGCGAAACAGTCGATGGAACTCTCCCTGCGCTGGGCGGAACGCTCGAAGCAGGCGCATGAAGGCAATCCGAACGCGCTGTTCGCCATCGTCCAGGGCGGCATGTACGAAGACCTGCGCGAGCGCTCGCTGGAGCGGCTGACCGAGATCGGCTTCGACGGCTACGCCCTTGGGGGGCTCTCGGTGGGTGAGCCGAAGGAGGACATGGAACGCATCCTCGAACACATGGGCCATCGCCTGCCCGAGGGCAAGCCACGCTATCTGATGGGGGTGGGCACGCCGGAGGACATCCTGCATGCGGTGCGTCACGGCATCGACATGTTCGATTGCGTGATGCCGACCCGCAATGCGCGGCACGGCCTGCTGTTCACCTGGAGCGGCGACATCCGCATCAAGAATGCCCGCTTCAAGGCCGACACCGGCCCGATCGACCCGGAATGCGGCTGCTACACCTGTCGCCATTACAGCCGCGCCTATCTGCACCATCTGCAGCGCTCCGGCGAGATGCTCGGCGCCCGTCTCAACTCCATCCACAACCTGCACTTCTACCAGGACTTCACCGCCCGCATGCGCGAGGCGCTGGAGCAAGGGCGTTTCGAGGAATGGACGGCGACGTTCCGGGCGCGGCGGGGCAAGCCGGCGGGGTGATTTTTCTCCGGGCTGCCCATAGAATGACCGGAAAAACCGGCGGTAGCCCGATATCAACCACAGGGAGTCAACATCATGCGTCAGGATCGTCACGTCTATCCGTTTCAGTTCACCGGCAGCGGGGGTGAATATTTCCGCATCTGGATCGTCAATCTGGTCTTGAGCCTGCTGACCCTGGGCATCTATTCCGCCTGGGCCAAGGTCAGGCGCAAGCGCTATTTCAACAACCACACGCTGCTCGACGGTCACCCTTTCGATTACCTGGCCGATCCCG
>CAZONS010000397.1:0-3159 GCA_964581195.1 uncultured Thiobacillus sp.
CCTCGCCCTGGCCGGCCGCCCACCATTCGGCGCGGCGGCTGAGCAGGGCATCGAGCAGGGCGCGCAGGCTGGACAGGGAAAACTCGCCCGCCAGTTCGCGAAAGGCGGTTTCCTCGACGCCGCCGCGTTCGCGGCCGAGGCGCTCGGCCAGGGCGAACCAGGCTTCCTCGCGCAGCAGCGCGGCGTCTTCCAGGACCTCGCCGGGCAGGCGCAGCGGCAGTGGCGCGCGCGCGAGGAGGTGGAAGAACCAGCCATGGAAGGTGGTGATCAGCGGTGGCGACGCCAGCACCCGTTCCAGCAGGCCGCGCGCGGCCGGCAGCGCGGCGCGCGCGGCGTCGCCATCGAGACCGCGCTGTTCCAGGAACGCCAGCGCCTGGGCGTCCGGCAGCAGCGCGAGATCGGCCAGCCATGCATCCAGGCGCGCCTGCATCTCCGCCGCCGCCTTGCGGGTGAAGGTGATCGCCAGCAGCTCGGAGGGCTGCGCCCCCGCCAGCAACAGGCGCAACATGCGCGAGACCAGTAGCCAGGTCTTGCCGCTGCCCGCGCAGGCTTCGATCACGGCGCTGCGCCGGGGGTCGAGGGCGGGAAGGAGCGGGTTGGCGGTCATGGCGCGATTGTAGGGGCAAGGGGCGGGGGCAAGAGGCAAGAGCGTGGATGCCTTCTTTGCCACATGAACCTTGCCCCTTGAATCTTGAACCTGGCCCCTCCGGTGGCACAATGGCGGCCACTGTGATTTTCAGAGGACTGCCATGAAAGGCCCGAAGACTTACGACGAATATGTGGACCTGGTGCACCAGGGGGTCTACGAGGTGGACGAGATGCGCGCCGGCATCGACTACGACCCGGAAAACGCGGAACGCTGGTCGACGATGCTGGACCATCTCGATGGCGTGCTGCGCAAGTTGTACGACGACATGATCTCCGACAGATATGAATTCCCCACCGGCAAGGACCTGCCCTATATGCAGTTCGTCAACCGCTGGGGCAAGGAGATTCCGTTCAAGCAGTTGCTGGTGGTGATCAACCACGCCCACAAGAACGGGTTGTCGCGTGACTAAACTTCTGCTGATCGTCGCCTTCACCATCGGCATCGTGCTCTGGTTCAAGTACGCCGCCGGCAATCGCGATGCCCTGCCGCGCAAGGGCAAGGAAAAGTCCGCCGAGGACATGGTGCGTTGCGAAATGTGCAAGGTGAATCTGCCACGTTCCGAGGCGCTCATGAGCAAGGGCAAGTTCTATTGCTGCGATGAACACCGCCGTCTCGGCGGCTGATCCCCGCGCCGGGGCGGTGGCGGTGCCGGACGCCTTCTGGCGTTCGCTCGGTCATCTCAACAGCTTTCGCGTCTTCCTGGCCATCGCCCTCGGCATCGCCGGGATGCTGGCCGACCAGACCTTCCACCGCTTCGCCTACCACGGCTTGTTCCAGGCGACCTGCCTGGTCTATCTGCTGGTGGCGTTGCTGTTCCGCAGTCCCCTGCTGGCGCGGCGGGAGCGTTTCTCCCGCCAGGTGGGGCGGCAGGCGTTGGCCGACATCGTCTGCATCACGCTGCTGATGCATCTCTCCGGGGGCAATTCCAGCGGTGTCGGCCTGCTGCTGATCGTCACCCTGGCCGCCGCCGGCATGCTGGCGGAGACCCGCATGGTGCTGTTCTGGTCGGCGACCGCCACCCTGGCCGTGCTGGGCGAGCAGATCGTCTCCAGCCTGACGATGGATAGCGGCGCCGGCGGTTTTGCCCGCGCGGGCTTTCTGTCGCTCGGGCTGTTCGCCTCGGCGTTGCTCTCCCATGCCCTGGCCAAGGGCGCCCTGGCGGCATCGCGGGAGGCGGTGGAAAAAGGACTCAAGGCGGAGAGTCTGGAGCGCATCAACGAGCGGGTGATCCAGGAGTTGCCCTACGCGGTGATCGCGGTGAACGACCTGGGCATTGTGCTGCAGCACAATGCCCGCGCCGCCGAATTGCTCGGCGTGCGTTTCTTTCCCCATTGCGACCTTGGCCATTGCTCGCCCCGCTTGATGGCGATGTGGTCGGCCTGGCAGGCCGGCGAGACCCCACCCGCGCACCCCTTCCAGGTCGGCCGCGAAGGGCGGCGGCTGCGCGCCCGCTTCATCGAGCTGGAGCCCACCCGCCGCGAGGGCGCCGTCGTGGTGCTGGAGGACATGACCGAGCTGGAAGCGCAGGCGCAGCGCATGAAGCTGGCCTCGCTGGGCATGCTCACCGCCAATCTCGCGCACGAGATCCGCAATCCGCTCTCGGCCATCCGTCACGCCGCCGGCCTGCTCCGGGAAGACGCGCGGGAAGCGCGCAGCGCCACGGCGGAGAAGCTCTCCGGCATCATCGACAACAACGCCGATCGCCTCAACTGGCTGGTCGAGGATGTCCTCGCGCTGAACCGGCGTGACCGGATGGCGCGCGAATCGGTGGCGCTCGGCCCCTGGCTGCATGGGTTCGTGGAGCAGTTTCTCCAGCGCGAGGGCCTGCCGGCGGGGCTGGTGGTGATGCATGTGGCGGGCGAGCCCGTGCTCTGTTTCGATATCGCCCATCTCGAACAGATCTTCTGGAACCTGTGTCGCAATGCATCGCGTTTTTGTCAGAAGCGGCCGGGCAGCATCCGCGTCCGTGCGGTGGCCGGGGAGGCCCGGGTCGATATCGATGTCGCCAACGACGGACCGTGCATTCCGGTGGAACTGCAATCGCGCCTGTTCGAGCCTTTCTACACCACCGACCGGGCCGGCACCGGGCTGGGCCTGTACCTCGCGCGCGAGCTCGCCGAAGTCAACGGCGCCAGCCTGCGCTATGTCGATATTCCGGATGGCGCCATGTTCCGGCTATCCTGCCAGTCGGCGCCTTGTTGATCGGGAGTTGTTCGCGCCATGCCCAATAAACTGAAACGCCCCCGCGTCCTGCTGGTGGACGATGAACCCGACCTGCTCGATCTGCTGGAAATGGATCTGGCCCGCCTGGGACTGGACGGCATCCGCGCCGCCACGGTGGCCGAGGCCCGTCGCCAGCTCGCCAGCGAGACCTTCGATCTGTGCCTGACCGACATGCGCCTGCCCGATGGCGAGGGTATCGAAATCGTGCGCCATATCGCCGAGCACAAGCCGAATACGCCGGTGGCGGTCATCACCGCCTTCGGTTCCACGGAAAACGCCGTCGTGGC
>CAZONS010000398.1:0-3150 GCA_964581195.1 uncultured Thiobacillus sp.
GTGCATGCAGTGCAGGGCCACCTGGGCGGCGCGCTCGTAAGGCCCGGGCGGGCAGCGGAACGGCCCCTTGGGCACGGCGATGATGAAGCGCCCGCCATCCGGCATGGCCTCCAGTTGCCTCTTCAGCATCAGGGTCTGCGGGCCGGCCTTCCAGGCGTGCGGCAGGCTGGTCTCCGCCAGTTGCTCGGTATAACCCTGGATCGCGCCATGGTTGAAATCGACGCCGGGCGAGAGCACCAGGGCGTCGTAACCGAAGCGCTTGCCGCCTGCGGTGGCGACGGTTTTCTTCGCGGGATCGATCTCGGTGACTTCGTCGTGCACCACCTTGACCCCATGGCGCGCCAGGCCGGTGTAGCCGACCTGCAGGGTCTTGATGTCGCGATCGCCGGAAATGACCTCGTTGGAGAGCGGACAGGAGGTATAGCCCCTTTCGCGCTCGATCAGGGTGACGGCGATGCCCTTGTCCAGCAGACGCAGGTATTTGGCGGCGGTGGCGCCGCCATAGCCGCCGCCGACCACGACCACGTGGGCCTTGGCCTTGGCGGCGCGAGCCTCGGGAATGCTCAGGATGGAGGCGCCGGAGGCGGCGGCGAGGGCCTTGATGAAGGCGCGTCGATCAACTGCGTGCATGGGGTTCTCCTCGCTCATTTTTTTTGCGCACCGAAGAAATGGGCGGCGGCGGGCACCTCGCCCTCCTTCATCTTGCGGACGATTTTCTTCATTTTCCGGTGCGGCATCAGGAAGGCTTCGTCGCGATATTTTTCGAGTTCGAGTTCCATGTATTTCGCCCATTGGCCGTTGAGCCTGGGGGTGTCGACGTCGGGGTCGCCGCCGGTGGCGCCATGGCAATCCTCGCAGTTCTCGAAGATCACGCCCTTGCCTTTCTTCAGCATTGCCGCCGTGGTTTTCTGCGGCACCGGCACCCAGGGCCTTTTCGAATAGTAGAGGGCCAGCGCGTCGATCTCGTCATCGCTGAAGCCCTTGACGATACGGTTCATGGTGGCGGCGCCGCGTTCGTCGTACTTCCACTGCTTCATGACGGTTTTCAGGTAGTCCACCGGCAGGCCGCCGATCGAGGGCATCGATGCGCCGGCGCTGACGCCGCCGACGCCATGGCAGTTGTTGCAGGTACGGGCCAGGATGTCGATGTCGATGCCCGCCATTGCCGACCCCGTCATCCAGAACAGGGCCAAGGCCATTGCTCCCTCTCGCATTGTCTCCTCCTATTGCCAAGGGATGAAAAATCGAGGCTGGGCCTCGTCATGCAAACCGTGGGCTCGCCCTCGCCGCGAAACCCATGATGTTGTCGTGCCTTTTAACCTCGCCAGAGCGATTAATCAAACAGCAAACGCTAATTGACGCATCGCAATATATTGATTATCCGAGTGTTTTTGTACGGATATGAGAAAAATGATGATTGCTATACCCCTACCTTCCTCGTAGTCTATGCGGCGATTTTGTTAGCAGCGAACCGGGAATGACGGGAGAAAAAGAGGTCATCCCGGGATGACGCAGACCGAGGGCGACGGCCTTTCGGTCGATCCAGCACAAGCGCCAACGAGGAGACATAACATGGCAAGCACCGCTTGGAAGTCGTTGTTAGGGGTATTGGCGAGCTGTTTCTTTCTGCTGCCCGCATCGGTGCAGGCCATGGTCGCGACGGATGCGGCCATGGCGGATACAGACGCGAAGCCCGAGATCGCGAATCACCGCTGCCAGCGCTGTCACGCAGACCCGGAAGAGAAGGTCAGGGTGCG
Source organism: uncultured Thiobacillus sp. (assembly GCA_964581195.1). Lineage (GTDB taxonomy): Bacteria > Pseudomonadota > Gammaproteobacteria > Burkholderiales > Thiobacillaceae > PFJX01. The sequence goes on from CAZONS010000398.1 coordinate 1,758, forward strand.
CCGCGACGGCAGCAAGAACTTCATCTACGTCGACCCCAAGGTGTTCGATCACAGCGTCCACGGCAAGCAGCTGTGCACCGGCTGCCACAACAACGTCGACAAGCTGCCGCATCCCAAGCCCCTGCCCAAGAGCGTCGGCTGCATCGAGTGCCACAAGAAGAACTACGAGGCGCAGAAGGACAGCCCGGATCCCAAGTACAAGCGTCTGGGCAACGTCGTCCTGCAAATGGAAAGCTACCTGAATTCCGTGCACGCCCAGCCCAACAAGCACGACATCTCCAAGATAAACGCCACCTGCTATGACTGCCATGACGCCCACAACATCGGCACCCTGGGCAGCCTGCAGCGGGCCGAGCACCGCCTGAAGAACCCGGAAGTCTGCGGCCGCTGCCACGAGAAGCAGCTCGACGAGTACAAGGCCTCCATGCACGGCCGCGCGGTGCTGGAGAAGCAGGACACCAAGAGCGCGGTCTGCTCCGATTGCCACAGCACCCACAACATCAGCACCGCCAAGGCGGACCCGATGAAGCTGGAGATCACCCGCAACTGCGGCAACTGCCATGAAAAGGCGCGGGAAACCTACTTCAAGTCCTACCACGGCCAGGTCAACAAGCTGGGCTACACCAACACCGCCAAGTGCTACGACTGCCACGGCGGCCACAACATCAAGAACGTCAACGATCCGACCTCGACCATCCACGTCAACAACCGCCTGAAGACCTGCAACACCTGCCACAAGAACGCCGATGACGGCTTCCTCTCCTTCTATGCCCATGGCGATCCGGGCAACTTCGAGAAATATCCCAAGCTGTTCGTCGTCAGCGAGTTCATGAAGTACCTGATCTACGGCGTCATGCTCTTCTTCTGGACCCATGTGGTCCTCTGGTTCTACCGCGAGCTGCGGGACCACCTGGCGGGCTGCGGTCACCGCGAGGACGTGGAGCATCCCGACGCCGTGTTCTTCCGCCGCTTCAGCCCGGTCTGGCGCTGGATCCACGTGCTCTTCGCGATGAGCACCATGGTGCTGGTGATCACCGGCACGACGCTGCTGTTCTCCCACACCGACTGGGCCAAGGCGGTCATGACCCTGCTCGGCGGGCCCATCTGGGAAGGCGTCATCCACCGCACGGCGGCCATCATCTGGGTCACGGTCTTCCTCAGCCACATCGGCGTCGCGCTGTTCAACATCTGGCGCACGCGCAAGACCTTCCGCTGGTTCGGCCCGACCTCGATGATCCCGAACTGGCAGGATCTGAAGGACATCATCCGCATGTACAAGTGGTTCCTCGGCATGACCCCGCGGCCCAAGTTCGAACGCTGGACCTACTGGCAGAAGTTCGACTACTGGGCGCCGTTCTGGGGCGCGATGGCGATCGGCCTGTCCGGCGCGTTG
>CAZONS010000399.1:0-3125 GCA_964581195.1 uncultured Thiobacillus sp.
CTCATGCGGCGTCGGCCCGCTGATGGACGACCACGCGGTCGCGGCCGGCGGCCTTGGCCTGGTAGAGGGCGGCATCGGCGGCGTTGACCAGGGCGTCGCCGGTCAGCGCGTGCTCAGGCAGTTCCGCCACCCCCAGCGAGAGGGTGACACTGCCGAGGTCGCGTCCCTGGTGGGAGAGCTTCAGTTCGCGCGACATCCGGCACAGGCTCTCGGCGCGCTCGACGGCGGTTTCCAGGGTTGATTCGGGCAACAACAGCAGGAACTCCTCGCCGCCATAGCGGCAGGCGATGTCGGTTTCCCGGACCTGGCTGGCGAGTAGCTTGCCGATTTCTCGCAAGACCTCGTCTCCCGCCTCATGGCCGAACTGGTCGTTGAAATGCTTGAAGTGATCGATATCCAGCATGATGGCGGTGAGACTGCGTTGTTTGCGCCGCGCCAACAGCACTTCCCGCGCCAGCACCTCGTCCATGTGGCGGCGGTTGAAGAGGCCGGTGAGCGGATCGTGCAGCGACAGCTCGCGCAATTCTTCGGTGCGGGCGAGCAGGGCGTTCTGCGCCGCGCGCTGGGCGCTGATGTCGAGCAGGATCCAGATCGAGCCGCCCCTGGGGTCCTCCGGATCGAGCAGCTTGCCCGACAGGTAGACCCAGAAGGTGGCGCCGTCCTTGCGCCGCAGCAGTCGCTCGGTCTGGTAATGCTTGCCTTGAGCCAGCGCCGCGTAGCCCTCGGCGCCGACCTTGTCCGCGTCCATCTGGTGGGCATAGATGAGACGTACGGACTGACCGACGAGCTCGCCGGGGCGGTAGCCGAACATCTGCTCGAACTTCTGATTGATCCAGACGAAATGCCGATCACGCAGATGCGCGATGCCGACCACGGCGTTGTCGAGCAGGGCGCGCTGTTCCGCCAACGCCTGGTTGCGCGCGGTGACGTCATGGATGACGGAGTAGAGCAAGGTGCGTCCGCCCTCGCGCACCGGTCCGGTGAACACCTCCACATCGCGGATCTCGCCACTGGCCAGGCGGTGCTTGAAATTGAAGTAGAGACGACGCGCCGCTTTCGCCGCCGCCATTTCGGCGGACAGCGCCTCGGGCGGCAGGATGTTGATGTCGCTCATCTTCATGGCGGTGAGGTGTTCGAGCGGGTAGCCGTAATAGCTGGCGGCGGCGGGATTGGCTTCGACGATCCGGCCGTCCGCCGGGTCGATGATCAGTTTCACCGACTGGTTGCTTTCGAACATCTGGCGATAGCGGAACTCGCTTTCCTCCAGCGCGGCGGTCTTTTCCCGGGCCATCGCCTCGGCGCGCGCGCGGGTATTGATGAGGTTGCGGGTGAGCGCGAACAGCAGCAGGCTGAACAGCGCGCCGGCCGCCAGCACCAGTCGCGGTTGCAGGGAGCGGGTGTGGCTTTCGAACCCGGGCAGGGTGTGCATGACCAGGGTCCAGGTACGACCGCCGAGTTCGAGCTGGCGGATCCTGCTGGCGAATGGCGTATGCGGATGCGCGCGGAACAGGCGGGCGGAGGCATCGGAATCATAGAGTTCCGCCGTCTCGCTCACCTGTTCGCCATCGAAGATCTCCAGGTCCAGGTCGGGAATGGTGGCGCTGCCCAGGATGCCGCGCATCAGGTCGTTCATGCGGTAGGGCGCGTAGACCCAGCCGCTCAGCGCGTCATGGCGGTGCGCCCGGCTGTTCGGCGGCGCGCCATGCCGATAAACCGGGACATAGAGCAGAAAACCGTTCTGCTCCGCCACGCCGTCCTCCTGAACCAGTCTGACTTTCCCGGACAGGCTGGGCAGGCCGCTGGCGCGGGCGCGCGCCATGGCCGCCTGGCGCACCGGCTCGCTGGTCATGTCATAGCCGAATGCGCGTTGGTTGCGCGCGTTGAAAGGTTCCAGATAGACGATCGCGCTGTATTCGGCGCGCTCGCCCTCCGGCCAGACGGTGTACTGGGGAAAACCCTCGGCGCGTACTTCATGGACATGCGCTTCTCGTTGCGGCGCGGGCACAAGGCGCGCGTAGCCCATCCCCAGGATGCCGGGGTAATGAATGGAAATATTCAGGCTTTCGACATAGGTGCGCCATTCCTCGCGACTGACCTCGCGCGTGGCCGCGAACAATGCGGCGCCACCTTGCAGGAGCAGTTGATAGGTCCGCATGCGGTTGTGTATGGCGGTTTCGATCTGGTCGGCGCGGCGCTCGAACTGTTCCCGCGCTTCATGTTCGACCGTCGTGACGTTGAATCGCCACGCCAGCAGCGTCATCCCCAGCGCCAGTGCCAGCACCAGCCAGGGCAAGGCCTTGCTTCGCATGAGCGGGCTGGATGGGTGGAGGGGGACGGGCGTGGTGTTCATTTCGGGGTGATGGGGTATGCGGTGGGCGTCGGACCCGGCCTCGTCATCGCGGCCGCGCGAGGGACGCGGTCGCGCCAGGCCGAGCGGCGGGCTGTGGCGCGCGCCGGAAACGGCCGAGATGGAGACGACGATGGCCACGAACAACCGCCCGGGATGGCCGGGAGCGTCGTTCGTTCATGGCCTGTGCATGCCCGCCCTGGATGCATGGGCGGGGCCGTGGACACTCAGATCCCGCGCAGCAGTTCGTTGATGCCGACCTTGGAGAGGGTCTTGGCATCCACTTGCTTGACGATCACCGCGCAGTAGAGGCTGTACTTGCCATCGGCCGAGGGCAGGTTGCCGCTGACCACGACCGAGCCGGCGGGAATGCGGCCGTATGTGACTTCGCCGGTCTCGCGGTTGTAGATGCGGGTGGACTGGCCGATGTAGACGCCCATCGAAATGACGCTGTTGTCCTCGACGACGACGCCTTCCACCACTTCCGAGCGGGCGCCGATGAAGCAGTTGTCGCCGATGATGGTGGGGCCGGCCTGCACCGGCTCCAGCACGCCACCGATGCCGACGCCGCCGGACAGGTGGACGTTCTTGCCGATCTGGGCGCAGGAACCGACCGTGGCCCAGGTGTCGACCATGGTGCCTTCGTCGACGTAGGCGCCGATGTTCACGTAGGAGGGCATCAGCACCACGTTCCTGGCGATGTAGGAGCCCTTGCGCACGGATGCCGGCGGCACCACGCGGAAGCCGCCCTCGCGGAAGTCGCGGCTGTTGAAGTCGG
>CAZONS010000400.1:0-3119 GCA_964581195.1 uncultured Thiobacillus sp.
GACACCTATGGCCATCACGTCGGCGACCTGGTGATCCAGAACATCGCCCACGCCCTGCATGCCGCCTTGCGCGCCGATGACCGCCTCTATCGTCTCGGCGGCGACGAATTCGCCACCCTCCTGCGCGAGGCCGATGCCGCCCGCGCCGAGGCGGTGGCGGAACGCTGCGTCGAACATGTCGCGAACCAGGATTTCCGCCAATTCGGCCTCAGCGAACCGACCACCATCAGCATCGGCATCGCGCTGTCGCGAGACGAGGGCATCGGCCTGCATGAACTGCAGAAGCGGGCCGACCTCGCCATGTATACCGCCAAGCGTCCGGGCAGCCGCAAGCTGGTGTTCTACAGCGAGGACATGGGCGGCATGGCGGCGCTGGTGGGCAATCGGGAAATCAGCGCCGTCTTCCAGTCCATCGAAAACCCGGACCTGATCGAACTGCATTACCAGTCGGTGGTGCGACTGCCGATGTCGGAGAAGGATTATGTGGAAGCGCTGACCCGCATCCGCTTCGAAGACGAACTGATCGGCCCGGCGGCGATCTTCCCCATCGTGCAGGCGCGCAACCTGGACGTGGAATTCGACCTCGCCGTGTTGCGCGCGCTCGACCGCGACCTGCGGGCCGGAAAACTGGCGGCCAGTCACGGTGTCTCGCTCAACCTGTCGGCGCCCAGCATCATCAACAGCAAGGTGATGGATGCCCTTACCACGCTGGTGCAGGCGCATCCGGGCCGCAAGTTCGTCGCGGAGATCACCGAGACCGCCCTCATCACCCAGATCGACATCGCCTCGGAAAACATCCGTCTGCTGCGGGAAACCGGCTGTCTGGTCGCCCTCGACGACTTCGGCAGCGGCTATTCCTCGCTACGCTACCTCGCCTCCATGCCGGTGGACCTGGTGAAGTTCGACATCAGCATGGTGCGTCTGCTGGAAAGCGGCGACCGTCGTCAGCAACTGATGATGGAAGACATCTCCAACCTGGTGGTCACCGCCGGCTACCAGATGGTGGCCGAAGGCGTGGAAAGCCGCGAATTGCTCGACAAGGTCATCGCCCTCGGCTTCTCGCATGCCCAGGGCTACTACTTCGACCGGCCGCGGTCGCCCGACTGACCCGGCACCCCCATAGCCGATGCGCCGGGGTTCGCTCACGCTCCGATGAAGCCCCTACCCTTCGGTAACCCCAGCCTACGCCAGCCGCGCCAGCGCTCTCGACCGTGCCGGCTCAGGGCACCAGCAACATCGGCAGCACCAGCCACCACGGCGTGAACGATTCCACCTTCACCGCCAGCGGCGCGCTGGCCGGTCCTTCGACGCCATCGGCGCCCATGCCCCGAACCCGTAGCCAGTAATCACCGGCTTCCGGCTTCGGCAGCGCAGCGCGGGTATTGGCGACCAACTGGCTGAGCAGCGGCTTGGCGAAGCCCGGTTCGGCGCTCAGCTCGACCTTCCAGGAGGGCGCCTCGCCGGTCCAGGTCACCTCCAGTTCGTTCGCCGTCACCCGCGCGGCCAGGCCAGCCGGGGCGTCAGGCGGCACGATCACCGGGCTGATGCTGCCCCAGGCGCCGGCCTGCCCGTCCGCCTCGATCGCGCGCACCCGCCAGAAATACTTGCCCACCTTCAGCGGCACCGACAGGCTGGCCTCCGCCACTTCCCGCCGCGCCAGCGGCGCGCGCAGGTCGGCGGTCGCGCCGAGTTCCAGGCCGTAGCGCGCCGCGCCCTTGACCTCGCTCCAGGCGAACCGCGCCTCACCCGGTTCGGCGCTGGCCCGGGCGGCCGGGGGGTTCGGCAATGGCTGCACACGGAAAGCGCGGTGCGGGCTCCAGACATGCTGCTTGCCGGCCGCGTCGAGGCTGGCCGCGCGCCAGTGCCAGTCGCCCTCCGCCAGGGTTTCCGTGTGGCGGGTGACGGCGGCCAGGCGGCGCTCGATCAGCCCGTTGGCGAATTCGGGTGTCGGTGCCAGCTGCAGCACATAGCCTTCCGCCTCCGGAGTGGCGGCCCAGGCAAGCACCACCTCGGGACGGTAGAGACGCTCGCCCAGCGCCGGCGATTGCGGAGCCGGCGGCAGTGGCCGCGCATCCAGCTCGAAAGCGTGATCGAGGTTGCCGCCTTCGAGGCCGGCCGCGTCGATGGCGCGCAGGCGCAGCACATAGTGGCCATCGGGCAGGTCGTCCGTCCAGGTGATGGCGGGTGACGCCGTCACATCGTCCAGCAGCACTTCGGTGAAGGCGGCGTCGCGCGCCACCTGCGCGCGGTAGGCGACGGCGCCGGGCAGCGCCTGCCAGGTGAAGGACAGCGGCAGGCGCTCGATCACCCCGTCGAGCCCCTCGGCCGCGACCGCCGGCAACAGGGCACGCGGCGGCCGCGGCGGCTTGCCGGCCTCGGCCACGGTGCCGAAGCCCGCCGCCACGGCCACCTCGCGCCCTTGCGCGGCGACGCCGACCACACCTTCGGTCACTTCGTTGCGCAGAAACTTGCCGTCCTCGGACACGTTCAGGCGGAAATCCGTGCCGCGCAGGCCGGCCACCGCGATCGGCGTGCGCACCCGGAAGCCGCCGGCCGGCGCCAACTGCTTGCCGGCGCGCGCCTCCAGGCGACCGCTGTCCAGGGCGATTTCGGTCGAGACCATGCCGGTCTTGCCGTAGGCGGTCAGGCGGCCGAAGGTGAGCTTGCTGGTCGCCTGCTGGGTCAGCACGGTGCCGTCGGCGAAACGATAGCTCGCGCTGCTGCGCGGCCCCGACAGCACGCTCTCGCCCCCGGTCAATCGCGCGCCCGCCTCCAGCCTTTCAAACCGCCCGCCCTCCGGTCTGTAGCGGACATTGCCGGTGACCGCCGTCACCATGACCGGCGCCGGCGTCACCTTGAGCAGTTCCACGGGAATCCTGAGGCGGGTATTCGCCGGCAGATAACGGGGGATAGGCACGTTGTTGGCGGACTGGATCTTCGGCCAGTCGCGCATGTTCTTCAGATAGGTCTGGCCGATCTCGCTCAGGGTATCGCCCGGCACGGTCAGGTACAGCCAGTCCGCCGCCGGCGCCGAGAGCGGGAACGAGGCCACGAGCAGCGTGGCGAACAAGGACGGGATGCGCATGGGGACTCCTGCCGGTAAGCTTCGCCCCCGACTA